>CAUCWU010000194.1 GCA_958446555.1 uncultured Lachnospiraceae bacterium
AACTCGTCATTATAATAAAGACATTCGCCAGAGGTCTGTACCACTGCAGCATACAATTTTTCATAGTAAAGAGACTCTTTTTTTCCCCATGCCGATTCCATCTGTGAAAGTGTCATCGCTTTAATCGCAAGATTACTTTCCAAAACGCTCGTCTCCGTTCCCATCGCCCTTCGAAGCCATGTTCTGGCAAGAACTGCCTGTGCATTTAACGTCTCTTGTTCCATCTCTGGATCAATCTCTTTTGCCAAAATACCCACCAGATATTGCTCTGACGAGACAGCCTCACCACTTTCCAATATCACAAAATATGCATCCTCTGGCTGATACATCTTCATCCCAGTATTCAAAAATAAAATTGCCATCATATATGGAAACAGCAGTGCCGCTAAAAATAGTAAGCCCAATGTCACGATCTTTCCCTTCATATGAGTACCGCCTTTCCCTTTTTCATGCAAGCATGATCAGCTTGTGACTTTTCGACCTTGATATCATAGTATTCTATTCCTTTCAAAGCAAAATTATGACAATCTGCTTCAAATTTGTGTTGCAACCTATTTATTAAGATGTTATAATATTTTTTGATAGTGTTCTGCAGAAGGCAGAACGATAGATAGGAGGAAGCCAAATGACTTGGTGGCAAATTTTATTGATTATTCTTGCCGTTATTCTTGTGCTTTTGGTAGTGCTTTACTTTGTAGGCTCCAAGATGCAGAGGAAACAGGCCGCTTCTCAAGAGCAGATGGAGGCGATGAAACAAACGCTTTCCATGTTAATTATCGACAAAAAGAAAATGAAACTTAAGGATGCAAATCTTCCGGATATGGTTTTACAGCAGACGCCAAAGTACATGCGCCGCATGAAGATGCCTTTTGTAAAAGCAAAGGTTGGTCCTAGAATCATGACTCTGATTGCCGATCCGAAGGTTTACGAAATCCTTCCGGTAAAGAAAGAGGTAAAGGCCATTGTCAGCGGTATTTACATCACAGAGCTTAAGAGCGTTCGCGGTGGTGCAATTCCAGCCGCACCAAAGAAAAAAGGATTTTTTGCACGCTTCAAGAAAGAGAAGCCTGCAAAGGATACCACCTCTCAGAAGGATACAAAATCCAACGGAAAGAAAAAATAATTTTTCTACAACAAAAGGATGCAGCGATTTCGAAAATCGCTGCATCCTCTTTTTTATTTAATTCATCTGAGGGCGAATCTGCACCAAAATCTCACTATTACTGATATGCTGATTATTAATCTCAAGCAAATATTCCAGCTTTAACTGTAAAAAATCATCTTTTTCATCCAGACAAATTCCGGTTGTATAAACGCCCATCTCCATCTGTCCATATGGAGTCTCATAGATGCTGACCAACTTACTTTCCTTTTCAAAATTCATCTGCGCATTGACCATACCTTTTTTTCTTACTTCCACATGATCATCTGAAATTTGTATCGAATTTTTTACAACTAAGTTTGTATCATCTCCAATTTCATCATAGAAAAGATACTTTTTACCATCCTTCTCATAAAACTTTCCGGTCGTTGTCACTTCAATTGTATCGTCCCCGTCCGGTGTCATTTGAAGTCCCCGCACTGTTATAAGTACGTCCTTTGTCATAACCACTCACTTGCCTTTCTAACCGAATCAATCTCTGATTTCTATCTCTTTAGCGCTCAAATGCAAGATCAATCAGCTTCTGAACAAGCTCCTTCTTCGGAATTCCCTGTGCCTCCCAAAGCATCGGATACATACTGATTGCAGTAAAGCCAGGAAGTGTATTGATCTCATTAAATACAACACCGGTCTCAGTTAAGAAGAAATCAACTCGAGAAAGTCCTCTTCCATCAAGTGCCTTAAAGATCTTTACAGCATCCTCGCGGATCTGCTCTCTCATTCCCTCTGGCATTGGCGGATCAACTAGTGTCTTAGACTCAGAGTTGTAATACTTTGCATCAAAATCGTAGAACTCATCTGCTGACAGAATCTCACCGACACCAGAAGCTTTCACATCCAGATTTCCAAGAACAGCACACTCAACCTCACGGCCAACGATAGTCTCCTCTACTAAGATCTTTCTATCATTGTCAGCTGCCTCAATCAGCGCACTCTTTAACTGCTCGCGATTTGCTGCCTTATTGACACCCTTAGAAGAGCCTGCTCTTGACGGCTTAACAAATACTGGATACTTCAATGCTGCCTCAACTCTTGCAACAATTTCATTCATCTTCGGCAGCTCTTCCTTATAAACTGGAACATACTTTGCCTGACGGATGCCAAGTGTATCGACAATGATCTTTGTATACAGCTTATCCATACCAGCAGCTGATGCGAACGGACCACAACCAACAAACGGAATACCAGACAGTTTAAACAGTCCCTGAATGGTTCCATCCTCGCCGTACAGACCATGAAGTACCGGGAAGATTACATCCAAATGAACAAATTCTACTGCATTCTCGCTCATGCGATACAATCCCTTCATGGTTGCATCTGGTGAGAGCACGATACTTACCTTTGACTGTCTCCAGGAGCCATCCTGAACAGATGCCAAATCAGAAGCCTCTACCCAGTGGCCTTCCTTTGTGATTCCTACTAAAATGATATTATAACGCTGTGCATCAATGCACTGAATAATATTGGATGCGGACATACATGAAATTTCATGCTCAGAGGACTGTCCTCCGAAGATAACCGCGAGATTCTGCTTATCCATAATTTTTTCCCTTTCTTTATGAGGCTTATAGCATACTTGCCTTTGCTATCATATCATATTTTTTTAATTATTCAAGTGTTTCCCGATAAGTTACTAAGGTCCTCGAACGATGGCTTTGTCGGCGACCCTTGCCTAGGTTAATGATGTATTAAAAACTTACCGGGTTGCCTCCTCAACATGGTGCACCTTATAGTATTTGTCCGGGTGAAGATACACGTCCTCGAAGAATTCTTCCTTTTCCTCGTAAAGTGCATTCAACCAGTCAACCGCTTGCATTCGCCCCTCATCATCAAAGGAGAATCGCTTCTTGATAAACAGCTCCGACTTTGTATAGTCCACTGAAAACGGTCCTGGGCAGGCTGCCGCCTCTAAAAGTGTCACCTTCTCTTCCTTTGGTGCTTCCTCTGAAGTCTCGTTTGACGCATCTTCGTTTGGTATCACACGCGTTTCTTCTACTTTATAAATGCTGTATCGCATTCCTCTGTCTGATCCGGTAAAACGACTCTTCTTTAAAAATGGAATTGACAGTAATGTTCCATGATCAATCATTTGCTCCCTCCACTGTATACGGAATTTCCACCTGAACACCGTCGAAATTATTGACAAGACGACCATTCTCTTCTAAGCGAAATGCCCAGTTGACGATCACGCTGTCTTTTTCAGTACTACTCTCCTTGGTTTCTAGCGAGTCATCATCAAGTGCTTTTTTTGATACCAGTGTCAGCTTTGCATAGACATTGGTATCTGCCGTCAGTTCTTCCTTATCGCGAAATGTATACGAAAGAAGATCTCCGTTGATATCTGTCATATCCATATCATTATATGCCGCCGTTAGAATCGTCGCATCCTTTCCAGAACGACAATTTAACTCGATATCGCGAACAGCAAATTTTTTATTGAAGCTGACAAGCACATCCCCTTGGGTTGCACACATTGCAAATGACAATGAGACCGTCCACTCCTTCGGTGTATCTCCGATTGTGTCTGTTGATACAGCACTCAAATATGGGCAGACATAATAGGTTGTGGTTCGGCCGCCCCATGCCTGATATTTGGTCACACAGACAGAACCATTCCAAAACATGGTTCCGGTACTTGCATCTGCCTTATCCTCCTCAAGCTGGCGACGAATCTCGGTTAAACCGGTTTCATTTTCTTTTGCCTGCTCTCCTGCTGCATCTAGCGTAATCAAAACGGTTTTCTCATAGTGATGCACACTCATTACAATTGACAGCACCATCACAACCAAAAGTGCTGCAATTACAGTCGCAAATACGGCTGTCTTTCTTTTTGGCATGTTTTCTCCTTTCTCAGTTCAAATTCACGATCATTTTTCCCTATTCAAACGACCTGAGGCCTGCAAAATTCCAACAAAATCATCTTTTCTCACAATTGAGAGTGGTACATGATAGATTTTCTCTAGATTCTCGACCGTTACAATGCAATCGGTATCCCCCCACACAGTTTTCGCTGACATTTGACTCTGTGGAAGAAAAAGAAGCGTCTTGTCTGCTACCATAAGTGCATTCTCTGGGCTGTGTGTGATAAATAAGATCTGCTTGTTCTCATCCTTACAGAGTTCTTTCATTATTGCTAATAACAAATTGCTGTGCTTTAAGTCAAGCCCACTCTCTGGCTCATCCATGATAAAAAGGCTCTGTGAACCGACAAGTGCGCGCGCTATCTTTACTAGCTGTTTTTGTCCAGCACTTAGAATTCGATAGGGTGTGTCGGAATAGGAACGCATTCCAACTCGATCAAGAGCAGCCTCTGCCTGTTTTTGATCGTTGGCATCTGGCTGTGATAATAATGATTTATATGGATTTCGCCCCAGTAATACCATATCCAAAACTGAATATGGTATATTTGATGATTGTTGCGACACATAGGCGACCTGCTGCCAGCGCTTTTTCTCTGAAATTGTTCTCATATCAACCCCATCCAAAAACGCGCCACCTGAAAGCCATGACAAAAATCCCATTAAGCTCTTTACAAAGCTTGTCTTTCCGCAGCCGTTTGGTCCAAGGATTGCTGTGATCATCCCCGGTTCGCTGGTCATATTAATACCCTCTGCCAGTCGATGATTTTTATAGCCAACTGCGGCATCTTTTACCTCTAGTCTCATCGTTTGCTCCCATATAAATTACTCAATTACTGAAGTTTGTGGTTTGCTCATTGCCATCTACACAGCAAACTCACTCGCGAATCCCACCTGTTTTCATAAACAAGAACAAAAAAAGCGGTGCTCCGATTAAGCTCGTCAAGATTGCAACTGGAATCTCTGATGCGGTGATACAGCGGGCAACCGTGTCAATTAGCAGAAGAAAGATTGCACCATAAGCAATTGATGCTGGAATCACATTTCTGTTACTTCCCCCATACAACATTCGGCAAAAATGGGGAATTAAAAGACCAATCCAACCAATCTGACCACACATGGAGACGACTGATGCGGTAATCACGGATGATGCAAGGACTGCTAGAAATCGTAACTTATGAACTGATATACCAAAGCTTCTGACTTCTTCCTCACTTAACATCAATGCATCTAGCTTCCATCGAAGAAGAACCAGTATGATAATTCCGATTAGAATCCAACCTGCTCCTGATAGCAGTAGTGGCCAGCTCATATTTTTCAAGCTGCCAAGTAACCAATAAG
>CAUCWU010000195.1 GCA_958446555.1 uncultured Lachnospiraceae bacterium
CCTTTTTTCTGTGTGTACTGCTCTGCTCACAGTTTTTTTGTTCGTGTTTTGTAACCTTACATCAAAGCTTTGTTGTTTGTTACATCCCTAGTATGTGCACGGAGGCAAAGAATAATCTGGTAAGTTATGAGAATATTTAAGGCAACGTATTTGTCCATTTCTAATGACTTTTGAGTTTGCTTAATAAAACAATTTTTACAAAACCGATTGACAACATTTATTGATATTGATATGATAATTACATCATATATGACATGATTGTGATAGCATAAGAAAGGCTACAGCCATATGCGCATAAAGTGGATATGGTTTGTAGCTTTTTCTTATGCAATTCTTTAAAAAACGCTTATCACAAATTTACGATAAGTCAACTTTTTAAAAGCCCATTAAATCTTTCCAGATCCCCCAAAAAAGACTTGTCAGATTCTTCTTTGCATACTATAATAGAGTAGTTAAAGTATACAAAAGCAAACAAAAATTGAAAGAAATAGAACAAGGTGGAAAGTATATGAGAGTAATCGCTGGTACAGCCAGAAGGCTGCAGCTTGTTACACCAAAAGGAATGGAAACGCGTCCGACAACGGACCGTATTAAAGAGACATTATTTAATATGCTTCAAAATAACCTTCCGGGCAGTCACTTTTTGGATCTGTTCGCTGGAAGCGGTGGTATTGGCATTGAGGCGCTAAGCCGCGGTGCAGCAGAAGCTGTTTTTGTCGATAATAGTAGAGAGGCTTTGGCTTGTATTCGAGAGAATCTGATAAAGACCCGTCTGGCAGAGAAGGCAATGGTTTTGGGGCAAGATTGTGCAGGTGCAATTCGGCTACTCGATGCAAGAAAAATGCATTTTGATATTATTTTTATGGATCCGCCGTATCAGCTTGGCGCAGAAAAAGACGTGCTTGCGGCAATCGCAGATAGTAACCTTGCAGATGAGGATACCCAGATCATTATCGAGGCCACTCTTGACAGAGAGCTTCGTGAGGATGAGATCGAAGGCTTTGAGATTGTCCGCATAAAGGAATACAAGACAAATAAACATATTTTTCTGCAAAAGAGCAGTCGGGAGGCATAAGAGAATGGGAAAGACAACAGCAATTTACCCGGGTAGCTTTGATCCGGTGACACGCGGACATATGGATATCATTGAGCGAGCAAGCAAGACGGTAGACCATTTGATTGTCGGTGTACTGACGAATAGTGCGAAGTCCCCATTGTTTACTGTAGAGGAGAGAGTTGAGTTGTTGAAGGAAGTAACGGCTCAGTATCCAAATGTGGAGGTTCGTTCTTTTGATGGACTTTTAGTTGATTTTGCGCGTTCCTGCGGTGCACATATTTTGATTCGAGGACTCAGAGCTGTCACCGATTTTGAGTATGAGCTTCAGATGTCGCAGACCAATAGAAAGGTTGCACCTGAGGTCGATACAATCTTTTTTACAACGAGTCTGGAATATGCTTACCTTAGCTCCAGTATTGTAAAGGAGGTTGCCCAGTATAGAGGCGATATCAGCGCATTTGTCGCAGAGCCGGTGGAAGCCGCGATCAAGAAAAAACTTGAAGAGCGCGAAAAGGCAAAAAACAAATAAAGATAGAAGAAAACCAAAAAACAAAGACGATGGTATCGTCTGATGTAAAGGAGAAAATAAAATGAGCAGAATTGAACAGTTAATTGGAGAGATTGAAGAGTTTATCGACGGATGCAAGCTTCAGCCGTTTTCTAGCACAAAGATTGTTGTAGATAAGGCACAGTTAGAGGATTTGTTGGTAGAGCTTCGTCATCGCACACCAGATGAGATCAAGAAGTATCAGAAGATTTTAAACAATAAGGATGCGATCATTAATGATGCAAAGCAGCAGGCAGAGGCGATCATCAGCGCAGCAAATGTTCAGACAAGCGAGATGGTAAATCAGAGCGAGATCACAAAGCGTGCTTATGCAAGAGCAAATGAGATCATCACTCAGGCAACTACAGAGGCAAATGAGATTGTGAATAAGGCGATTGAGGATGCAAATGCACTTCGCACTGGCGCAATCGCATACACTGACGATATGATGGGAAGCATGGAGCAGACACTTGCACAGAGCTTAGAGGGATTGAAGGAGAAGTATGAGGAGATGTTATCTTCTATGAATACGACAGTTGAGACCATCCGTGCAAACAGAAAAGAGCTTCCAAAGGCAGAGGATGTCATCATCAGTGCTGCCCCTGCAGATATACCGGAGAGTGAGGGATCTTCAGAGGAGGAATAATTCAGGCTTAGGGGCCGCTGCCTGACGCAGCGGTCTTTCCTTTTCAGTGGAATTAGACGAGAAGAAGAAAGAATAGGCTGCTAACGATTCCAAAGAAAAGCCGAATGAGCAGATATCGAAGTGTCGGAAAGTCAGCTTGCTGCCAAGCTTGTCGCACCTGAATATGGACACAAAAACCACCAAAGTTAAGAAGAAACAGGCAGAGAGCTGACTTTGTAGCAATAGGCAGAGAAAGAGAACTGACCTTACTGATGCCGGTTGTCATTTCAAAAAGTCCAATCAAAAGAACTTGGCTCGGAAAAAAGTGAGAGATCAGCTCTGATAAAATGGAAAAAAACATTAACAAAATGCCGATTCGAACCAAAAGAAGCAGGCAGGTGTTACAGACATCGGTTAAGTTCGGCTCAGCACTTTCTGCTTTTGAAAGCTTTGGGGAGGAAACAGCTGTGGCTTGTAAAGAAGCGGCTGTGTGCTTCTTTATAAGAAATAGAAGAAGGTAGACAACAAACGAGAGAAAAAAGGGAAGATAAGCGCTAAGAAGAAATAAGGCAGACATAGAGCTTGGCAGTTTCAGAGTGGTGGATGCGACAAAGCTAGATAAAAACAGTGGGCTTGGCAGCTGAATTACGCATACCAGTAATGAGGCTTCCTTTTTTGTCAGAAGTTTGTTTTGATATAGGCCACTGCAGGTGAGAGCCCCCATCGGACTGCCACACAAAAATCCGCTTAGAAAGCAGATGGCGGCAGGAAAGGGAAGTCTTTTTAATAGTAGTTGAATTTTAGTTCTGCTATATAAAAAAGATACAGCTGCCATAGCAGGAAATAGAGCTGGGAGAACCTGCTCGTACCATAGTGAAAGCCCTTTTGCGGCACCTAGTGTGCAGAGAGAGGGGTAACAGAATAACAGAATCAAGAACACGGCAGAAAACAGGGTAAGAAGCATACGGCCACCAGGTTCGTCTTTCTTTATCCTATGCCAAAGAGAAGAAAAACATGAGGTGTATATGGAATTACCGGTTTCTTTTTTAGAGAATATGAAAAAATTGCTGTCACCGGAAGAATTTAATGCATATTTAGACAGCTACAATGAGGAGCGTGTTTATGGACTTCGCGTAAACACAAATAAATTGACACCAGAGGAATTTGAAAAAATTTGTCCGTTTGAGATCAAAAAAATCCCGTGGATTGACAATGGCTATTATTACAGTGGCAAGGATAAGCCGGCAAAGGATCCATACTATTATGCTGGATTGTACTATTTGCAGGAGCCATCTGCAATGACACCGGCACATGTGCTTCCAGTTGAACCAGGAGACCGCGTGCTTGATATCTGTGCAGCGCCAGGTGGAAAGAGCACAGAGCTTGCAGCAAAGCTAAAAGGAAAAGGTGTTTTGGTCAGCAACGATATCAGCAATTCTAGAGCAAAGGCACTATTAAAAAATCTGGAGCTGTTTGGAATCTCGAATGCCTATGTCATCAGTGAGGCACCTTATAAGCTTGCCGAGCATTTTGAAGGCTATTTTGATAAAATTTTGATTGATGCCCCATGCTCAGGTGAGGGAATGTTTCGAAAAGAACCATCTGTCATGAAAAGCTGGGTAGAGCATGGAAATGACTATTTTGTCAAGCTTCAGCAGGAGATTACTTCCTATGCACTGAAAATGCTTCGCCCAGGCGGTATGCTACTATATTCTACCTGTACATTTTCTCCGCTTGAGGATGAGCAGATTGTATCTCGTATGTTAAAAGAAGATCCAGATCTAGAGCTTGTTTTGCCAGAGTGGTATGAGGGCTTCGATCATGGTCATCCGGAATGGTCTGATGGCAATCCAGAACTCACAAAATGTGTGCGTATTTGGCCACATCATATGAAGGGTGAGGGTCATTTTCTTGCACTTCTTAAGAAAAGTGGACAGAGCAGTCGCTTAAAGGAGACAAGTGGGGGTGCATCTGTCAATATGCCACAGGAGCTTTCTGACTTTTTACAGACAATCAAAAAGCCACTTGCACTAGATCGCATGGAAATTCGTCAGGAAAAGGTCTTTATTCATCCGGATTGCAGACGTGATTTAAAGGGACTTCGCATTATGAGGTCTGGTCTTCTTCTTGGCGAGTGCTTGAAGAATCGTTTTGAGCCAAGTCAGGCGCTTGCAATGGCACTTCGAGCAGACGAGTATCCAAATGTATTATCCTTATCCCGATCAGATGATCGAGTGGTCCGTTACTTAAAGGGAGAGACAATAGACCTTCTTGATGGCGAAGATGTGAAAAAAGGATGGGTTCTGATTTGCGTGGATGGCTATCCGCTTGGATTTGGAAAGGCAGCAGGTGGCTCTGTGAAAAATAAATATTTAGCAGGCTGGAGGTGGATGTGATGGAATGGCGTCTTGATAAGTTTCTGACACAGATTCCAGTCGGAACACGCAGTCAGGTAAAAGAGATGATCAAAAAAGGTCGCGTTTGTGTCAATGGCATTCATGCGTCTAAGCCAGAGTCCAAGGTCGATCCAGAAAATGATTGCATTACACTGGATGGAAAGGTTTTATCCTATTCTCAGTATGCCTACTATATGTTAAATAAGCCAGCAGGCGTTATCACAGCAACGATGGACAAGAAAAAAGAAACAGTTGTGGATCTGTTAGAGGATAAGAGAAAGGATTTGTTTCCAGTCGGAAGATTGGATATTGACACAGAGGGACTACTACTGATTACAAATGACGGTGACTTGTGTCATCGATTGCTCTCTCCAAAGCATCATGTGGATAAGTGCTATCTGGCAAAGACGGACCGACCAATTCCAAAAGATGCGGTAACAAAATTTGAGGTGGGGATGGATCTTGGAGATTTTACTTCCATGCCGGCAAAGCTAGAACTTCTTTCTGAATGCGAGGCAAAGGTTACGGTTCAGGAGGGAAAATTCCATCAGGTAAAGCGTATGTTTGAAGCAGTTGGTGTGACAGTTGTCTATTTAAAGCGCCTGTCAATGGGCAGTTTGAAGTTAGATGAATCGCTTTTACCGGGTGAGAGTCGAGCGCTGACACAGGAGGAGTTACAATGTCTGAAGGAAAATTGATTGTGAAAAATGCGA
>CAUCWU010000196.1 GCA_958446555.1 uncultured Lachnospiraceae bacterium
GTGCCGTATTATTCGGTAATCGGAGGATGGGTTATCAAATATTTATTTGAGTATGTGACTGGACATGCAAATACAGTCGCAGCAGATGGATATTTTTCTTCATTTATTTCTAGTGGTGCAGCCACAGAGATCTGCTTTTTAATTTTCGTATTTATTACATTGGCGATTATATTTGCAGGTGTTCGAAATGGAATTGAGCGCGTATCAAAGTTTATGATGCCAGTACTCGTTGTGCTGTCTGTAGTTATCGCAGTATATTCTGTTAGCAGACCTGGCGCTATTGCAGGTGTGAAGTATTTTCTGATTCCAAATGTAGAAAACTTCTCATGGATGACAGTCGTATCGGCGATGGGACAGATGTTTTATTCACTGTCAATTGCGATGGGTATTTTGATCACATTTGGTTCTTACATGAAAAAGGATGTGGCTATTGAAGGTTCAACAAAAAATGTAGAAATCTTTGATACAGCGATTGCGATTATGGCAGGACTTATGATTATTCCGGCAGTATTTGCATTCTCAGGCGGTGATCCAGATGCACTTCAGGCAGGTCCAGCACTTATGTTTATCACTCTTCCGAAGGTATTTGCTAATATGGGCTTTGGAACAGCAGTAGGTATTTTGTTCTTCTTGCTTGTATTATTTGCAGCTGTAACAAGCTCTATTGCGCTGACTGAGAGTGCAGTTTCCACATTTGAGGATGAGCTTGGCTGGAATCGTAAGAAGGCTACACTTGTGCTTGCAGTGATTATGGTATCACTTGGAAGCCTTTCCTGTCTTGGATATGGTCCGCTTGCAAATGTAACTATTATTGGAATGCAGTTTCTTGATTTCTTTGATTTTCTGACAAACTCTGTTATGATGCCGATTGCAGCTATCATGATCTGTCTTCTTGTATCAAGGGCAGCAGGAATCAAGGCAGTCGAGGCAGAAGTTTTGCATGGAGAGGGAACATTTCGCAGAAAGAAGATTTTCTGCGGGATGATCAAGTACATCTGCCCAATCTTTGCAGCAATTATTCTTATTAGCTCCGTTGCAAATGCATTCGGATGGATTTCAATGTGATAGTTCAAGGTTAATAGCAAAGAGCCAGAAAATTCCTGGCTCTTTGTTATTTACTAGGATTTATAATTATTCCGAAAGTACCACAGACACGGTAATCTCTTTTTCCACTCCGTTTAAATCAAAAGCACCATTATCTTCGACGATAACATGAACCTCATACAGAGTATCAGCCGATAATGTGTCAGGTGTTTCGCCTGATTCAGTCTGGATGTGCCACAACTCAGTAGGAATTTCGGTTAAGGCGTGGTTTGCATCATATGCATACAGCTTAAATGCATTGGCAGCACCACAAATTCCATTCATGCGCAGCGCAACTGTTGTGGATGGATGAACATTTTCAACGGTTACAGTATTCAGCCATCCGGCAACACTGCCCTGACCGCCATCTGCTTCAAATTGTTCTTGAGTAAGGATATTTCGGTTAGCCAGATCCAGATCCACTTCTCGGTATGGCATCTCAGGCAGATAGACAAATCGATCCTGAAGTCTGAGCAGTTCGAGGTAGCCAGTCGGACAATACAGCGCATTGCCACTGTTTCCAGCATACATACCGATTGCCATATTATTATATCCAGCCTTATTAGAGACATCCATAGAAAGGACGGTTTCACCAGTTTCAAAATCCAGAATAATATATTGCCACATACCAGTCTCAAGATCTTGAACATAGCCGTAAATATATCCAGTAGCTGTCGATAATTTCAGCATTGAGGTGTCGGACAGATCATTTCGGCACCATATGCTTTGCATCTCATAACCATTTTCTGTTTTGATCGTATCAATGCGTTCTACGCCCGGCGCAATCATTTTATTTCCCTGCTGCAGCCAGTTCACATCATAGATATTCGCATAGCTTTGAATCGAGGAATCACTGTCCGCATTTCCAAGATTGGCACTTCCAGCACCAAACCAGTTGCATACAATGGTGCTTACGGTACCAGCTCCATTGTCATATACGATGGCAGAGTTCTCAACTGAGACCTGTGTGCCTTCTGGCAGCTCGTCAATAACTGGAAGGCTTGCGACCTTCTCACCAGTTTTCATATCAAGAGCAATCAGATTGACTGGATTTTGGTTGTCAGTAAACATCACAAGATTTGGTGTCAGAGACGGAGAGCATCCACTTCCCCATGCCAGACCACCGCCTGTGGTTGCATCTCCTTCCTTGCTTTCCTTCGCGCCAACACTCTCGTAAGGCGTCTGCCATACGACATTGACCCCGTTGTTGGCAGTTAACAGATAACAATTTTGATTGGTCAGAATAACAGCGCCGTCTTTTGAGGATGCAATGCCGTTTTCAGCACCTTCTCCAGGAGTAAGCTCATGTACAAAGACAGCAGTAGACAGATCAACTTCTTCATTATTTAGGATCGCATCAATCGCAGAGCGGGAAATGTAGCCGATGGCTCCCTGTTGTCCACGATCTGGATAAATACGAAAGCCACCAGTTGCAAACCAGAGATTGCCGTCATAATCAAAGACAACGGACAGCAGGTTTTGATCAAGTGTTTTTCCAAGTATTGCTTCGGCAGCGGCTTTAATGTCAATGTCGAGAACCTTTTCAAATTCAGGAAGTACATTTCCATTCTCATCAGTTGTCTTGAGCATAAGCACATGGTTGTTGCTCGTTGGGCATACGATACGGTTGTTTTCATCTACGAAGGAATAAGAGCTTTGGATGACATAGCCGCCGCCATCGTGCTGAGTTGGTGAAAAATATCCGATAGTCTGAGTTTGTGCTGCATTTAGATCGCGGATAGCAAGACCACCAAGCAGAGGAACTATGGCATGTCCATAAGAATCGAAAAAGATTGCCGGGG
Organism: uncultured Lachnospiraceae bacterium; assembly: GCA_958446555.1. Taxonomy (GTDB): domain Bacteria; phylum Bacillota; class Clostridia; order Lachnospirales; family Lachnospiraceae; genus Anthropogastromicrobium. The sequence continues at coordinate 2,886 of CAUCWU010000196.1, forward strand.
AGGCATTCGCATTTGTTTTTTCAAAGGAAACATTGATTTCTGGATAAATGCCAATCGGAAGTACGGCATCAGTTGTATCTGTGTTGTAACAGTCATGATGAATGTTAGTATCTCCGTTTGACATATAAGGATTTTCATCAACAGCCTTTGCAGTGAGAGCTTTAATGGAAAGACCAGCAGATACATCTGTCTGCTGCTGCGTTTGTGTTTCTTCTGCATGCGGCATTGTGATGGTACCGCTAGATGCAGATGTAAATAAGAAAGCAATGGTTGTGAGAAGAGCAGTTTGTTTTTTCATAAAGTGTGTCCTCCTAATTAAAATTCTTTTCGAATTGCGTTCAATTGCATTTGAATCTGATGATTTTATTATAAAAAAAGAAAAAATTTTTTCAATTGATTTGGCACGAAATGGTGGAAAATAGCACGAATGGTAAAATGACAAAAGAGTTTTGCCGCTAATTGTTTTTCATTGGCTGATTTTGTGGTATACTATTGATTGAGAAACGAATAGAATAGGGGAAACTACGATGAGAATTGCGATTGTTGAAGACATAGCAGAGGAACGGAAGCTGCTGCGCAGCCGACTAGAGACTCAGTTTGAGAAGCGTGGAATTTATGCAGAACTGGTTGAATTTGAAAATGGAGAAGACTTTCTGGCTGCGGCAAAGGAATGCTCATTTCCAATATTGTTTTTGGATATCTACATGAGTGGAGAAAATGGGGTTGAAGTGGCAAAAGAGCTGCGCGAATTTGATTCGGATTGTCTGCTTATTTTTACGACAACATCAGTTGATCATGCACTGGATGGCTTTAAGGTGCGGGCAATGCAGTATCTTGTAAAGCCATATGAGGAAGCAGAACTTACGAAATTGATTGATGAAATTTTATCCCACATTCCGGATTTCGGAAAGTACATAGAGATCAAAGTAGATGGAAGCAATGTGCGTGTACCATATGCGAAAATTGTATATGCGGAGCATTTTTCTCATATGATGCATATTCACACTACAAATGGCAGGGAATTAATTACGCGACAATCATTTGAGTCATTTACAGTTTTATTAAAGAGGGATCAGCGCTTTTATACGTGCAACAGAGGTGTTGTCATAAATCTTGAGCATGCAGTTGATTTTGACGGAGTCGTATTTAGGCTCGATGATGGCATAACAGTTTCTGTAAGCCGCAAGTTGATCAAAAATGCCAGACAAGTCTTTTTTGACTTTTTATTTCAGAGGGGGTGATGATCGTGTACGATATCATTCGTCCAATTCTGGAGCTGATGGTGGTGATTCCAGGAATGATACTTGCCTATTTGCCAGTAAAGTCCTACATGAAACAGCCATTGGGCAGAATTGTTAGCTGGATGCTTCCACTGCTGCTTGGCGCATGTGTCATTTGCGGCGGTATCAGTTATCGCCTTAATGATTCTGTAGGAATTTTACTTTTGTTGGTGGCTGCATCTGCCATGGTTATTTATCACAGAACGCTTAAAATTTCGCTATGGAAATCGGTCAGCATTTTTTTGGCGGTCAGCGCCGTATTTGCCTGTGTTAATAGCATTTCAAGAGCAGTAAATGCAAAGCTGACAGCCGATTTGAATATAACACAAAATGAGCCTTGGTTTTGCCTTAAGGCTGAAATCTTTTATAATGCAATGTGCTGGCTTTTCGTGTTATTGGCATGGTATCCAGCATCTCATGCGGCGCGAACAATGATAGCGGATGACAATTTTGCCCAGACTTGGTATATCTTTTGGATTGTACCTTCAATTTTTATCGTATTAAATATATTTATGGTGCCGACCTATCGCAGTACTTTATATACAGGACGTATTCTGGCTGGCTACGTTGTGATTAGTCTGGTGCTGCTTGCCATTTTGGTTCTGTTTTATGCTATGTTTTTGGCAATGGCAAATGGGCTGAATCGAAATGCACGTCTTCAGCAAGAGAATCATTTTCTTTCTTTGCAGAAAGAACGATATGCCAATCTTCAGACGGCAATTGAAGAGACAAGGCAGGCGCGGCACGACATGCGCCATCATTTTTTGCGATTGTCCTCTATGGCAGAGCGCGGTGATCTTGATGCGATAAAAAAGTATCTTTCCAATATGATGGAGAAAATGTCGGGTATGAGTTTGCATTTTTGTGAAAATCAGGCAGTTGACAGTGTAATTAGTCATTATGCTGCGCTTGCCGCAAAGCAAGAGATTTCTTTTAAAGCAGCGATTGAATTGCCAGCTGAAATTCCAACGGATGAAATTGATCTATGCCTGATTCTTTCCAATCTTTTGGAGAATGCAGTAGAGGCAAGCATAAGAACAGAAAAAAGCAGACGAAAAATCAATCTGGAATATATGCCAAGACAGAATTGTTATTGTCCCCGTTAGGGGTGCGAATTGTAGCAA
>CAUCWU010000197.1 GCA_958446555.1 uncultured Lachnospiraceae bacterium
AGTATGATTCATATCGCGGTGTTATAGTATTTTGTCGTATTATGGAGGGAACTGTTAAAAAGGGCGATACCGTTCGCATGATGGCAACTGGTGCTGTTGAGGAAGTTGTTGAGGTTGGTTATTTTGGTGCAGGCCAGTTTATCGCATGTAATGAGCTTTCAGCCGGCATGGTAGGCTATATCACGGCCAGTATCAAAAATGTGCGCGAAACTCGCGTCGGCGATACGATCACTGACAATAACAATCCGGCAGCAGAGCCACTTCCAGGCTACAAGAAGGTTAATCCGATGGTATACTGTGGTTTGTACCCAGCCGATGGTGCGAAGTATCCGGATCTTCGCGATGCACTTGAAAAGCTTCAGCTAAACGATGCTTCTTTACAATATGAGCCAGAGACCTCCATTGCGCTTGGTTTTGGTTTTCGATGTGGTTTCTTAGGTCTTCTTCATCTTGAGATCATTCAGGAGCGACTTGAGAGAGAGTATAATCTCGATCTTGTCACAACGGCGCCAGGCGTTGTCTACCATATTTATAAGACTGATGGCACGATGATGGAGTTAACAAATCCGTCGAATATGCCGGATCCATCTGCAATTGAGCATATGGAAGAGCCAGTTGTCTCAGCTGAGATTATGGTGACAAGCGAGTATATCGGAGCAATTATGGATCTTTGCCAGGAGAGAAGAGGTATCTATCTTGGTATGGAATATATTGAAGAAAATCGTGCCGTATTAAAGTACGATCTGCCATTAAACGAGATCATCTACGATTTCTTTGATGCACTAAAGTCCCGCTCAAGAGGCTATGCTTCCTTTGACTATGAGTTAAAGGGCTATATGAGATCTGAGCTTGTCAAGCTTGACATTCTGGTAAATAAAGAGACCGTCGATGCACTTTCCTTCATCGTATTTGCAGACAGTGCTTACGAGAGAGGAAGGAAGATGTGCGAAAAGCTCAAGGATGAAATTCCGAGACAGCTCTTTGAGATTCCGATTCAGGCAGCAATCGGCAGCAAGATCATCGCAAGAGAGACCGTCCGCGCAATGAGAAAGGATGTCTTGGCAAAGTGCTACGGTGGTGATATCAGCCGAAAGAAGAAGCTTCTTGAAAAGCAGAAGGAAGGAAAGAAGCGTATGCGCATGGTCGGAAACGTAGAGATTCCGCAGAAGGCATTCATGAGTGTATTGAAGCTTGATGAGGAGTAAGCCAGTGGAAAAGCGTATGCTTGGTCTCTATATTCACATCCCATTTTGTGTTCGAAAGTGCCGGTATTGCGACTTTTTGTCGGCACCGGCATCAGAAGAGACGCGATCAGCCTATCTAAAAAGCCTAGAGGAACAGATTCGGGCATTTGGAAGAAAACTTCAGGCAAACGATAACGAGATCGCGTATTTAGTTGATAGCATTTTCATCGGAGGCGGCACCCCGTCGTTATTATCAGCTGATCAGATGCAATCACTATTAGACACAGTTCGTTTATCATTTTGCCTTGCAAAAGACTGTGAAATCACAGCAGAGTGTAATCCTGGTACGGTCACTAGCGAAAAGCTTCTCGCTTATCAATTAGCTGGAATCAATCGATTAAGCATCGGTCTTCAGTCATCAAATAATGAAGAATTAGCTCTTCTAGGCCGGATTCACACCTGGGAAGAATTTCTAGTAACCTTCGAATCAGCTAGAAAGGCAGGCTTTTCCAATCTCAATATCGATGTGATGGGAGCGCTTCCAGGGCAGACACCAGATTCCTATCAGAAAACACTAGAGCGCGTACTGGCTCTTCATCCAGAGCATATTTCCGCGTACAGCTTAATCATCGAGGAAGGAACGCCATTTTTTGAAGAGTACGGTGATGAAGATGCTTGTCGCTTATGTGACAGTTCTTCTTCTAAAGTGCAGGGAGAAAATGCTCCTAGGGGCAAGAAGCACCTTCCTTCTGAAGATGAAGTCGTACAGATGGATGAGCTTACATGGAAATTGCTTTCGGATGCCGGCTACGAGCACTATGAAATTTCCAATTATGCGCTTCCTGGCAAAGAGTGTCGGCATAATCTAAAATACTGGCACTGTGACGAATATCTTGGCGTTGGAACAGGGGCAGCTTCTTATATAAGGAAGGATTGTGGTCTAATTGATCCACTAGAGTCTCTGTCAAAAGTTTCAACAGAACAAGTTGAAACATCCAAGAAGCAATCGGCTGGCAGTGAATCAGCTAATGCTGGAAGCTTCATTCGCCTTAAAGTTCTAACCGACACAAGCGAATTTTCAAAACTAGATTGGAATGAACCATCTACATTGTGCAATTGCTTTGCCGATTGTGAAGAACTCACACGGGCAGAGGAAATGGAAGAGATGGCCTTTCTAGGGCTTCGAACAAAAGAAGGTGTGCGGCTTTTGGATTTTTACGAGCGATTTGGCAAACACTTCGATGAGGTATATGGGGATGTGATAAAACGATATACGCAGATGGGGATGATGAGAGCCGATGAGACACATGTGGCACTCACGATAAAGGGTATGGAAGTCGCAAATTGGATCATGGCTGACTTTTGCGAGTAAATTTGCAGAAGAAAACACAGTGCTGTTTGACAGCGCGGAAAAGAGGAGAAGATGTATCAGGTCGATTGTTCCGTTTTACTAGACGGAAAAAAATTCTATGAGATGTCTATCTGGAATATGTATTGCAGAAAGAAAAGTTATGTATTTTTGACCGCTCTTATGTATGCATTTTCCATGCTAATGATGTCCACAGCAATCCCGCAGATCATTGCAGGAGGCAATAATAATGCAGCGATCATAAACGGAGGCATGGGCTTTATTTTACTTGTCCTTGTCGTTTATATGAATGTCAACCATATCAGCCGCTTTAAGAAGGCTTCTCAGAACGAGGAGTGGTTAAAGAAGACTGGAAAGCATATCCGCATCACAAAAGAGCAGATTGTAAACTACCGTATTGAGGCTCAGGATGAGCGCAAATATGAGTGGTCACAGGTGCTTGGCGCGTATAACCGCAAGGATGAGGTGGTTCTTTGTACAAAGAAGGATGAGCAGATTATGACGCTCGATAAGTCGAAGTTATCAGAAGCCGAGATGAAGTTTATCACCGATATTATTGATGAGAAGCATCTGTGGAAGACTTCAATGCCGATTCGCACCGTGTGGGTGTTGTTTGGAGCCATCACGGTAGTTGGCATCATGTGGATTGTGCAGGGAATTCTCAAGGTAGTGTGATGTAACCTGGTAGGTTATGAAAACAGATCAATTTAAATTTTGAAGATAGCAGTCCTGAATGTGTTTCAGGGCTGCTTTTTGTAACTGGATCGTGAATCCTTGCAAGGCCACAGAAAAAACACAATTTTTTTTGAAAAACGTATTGACAATATGCCCCGATAGTGCTATTTTATAATCGTTAGCACTCAGAGATAACGAGTGCTAATAAAAACTAAGGAAAAGGAAGTGAGCTTTTGGAACTGGATGACAGAAAATGGAAGATTTTTACAGCAATCATTAAAAATTATCTGGAGACCGGCGAACCGGTAGGCTCACGAACGATTTCCAAGTACACGGATCTAAACTTAAGTTCAGCCACGATTCGAAATGAGATGGCCGATCTTGAGGAGATGGGATTGATCATACAGCCACATACCTCAGCCGGACGAATCCCGTCCGATAAAGGATATCGGTTGTATGTAGATCACCTGATGAAGACACGTGAGAGGGAAAACAACGAGCTTCAGGAGGTTGTGGTTAAGAGAGTAGACCGACTTGAGCTTTTGCTTAAGCAGATGGTCAAGGTTCTCGCAGCCAATACCAATTATGCGACGATGATTACCGGACCGCAAGTTGGTGCCAACAAGCTTAAGTTCTTGCAGCTCTCGCGGATGGAGGAAGGAAAGCTTTTAGCTGTTATCGTAGTTGAAGGAAATCTTGTGAAAAACACGATTTTAAATATCGACACCGACATCAGCGAGGAAGAGCTTCTGAAATTAAATGTTCTCATCAACAGTGCCTTGAACGGTTTGACGATTGATCAGATCAATCTGGGAATCATCACTCAGTTAAAGGAGCAGGCAGGTGATTACAGTTCAGTTGTGGGAAGTGTGCTTGAGGCGATCGCAGAGGCGATCAAGCATGAATCGGCACCGGTGATTTATACCAGTGGTGCCAACAATATATTCCGTTACCCAGAGCTTTCGGATGAGAAGAATGCACAGCGATTAATCTCCACCTTTGAAGAGAAGGAAGAGTTAGCAAAGCTTCTTGAAGATAACTCAGAGAAGTCAGCACAGAGCGGTGCAGAAGGCGATTCGGGTATTCAGGTTTATATCGGAGAGGAAAACGGAATGCAGGACATGAAGGACTGCAGCGTGGTCACCGCAAGATATGATCTGGGTGATGGTGTTCAGGGAACCCTCGGTGTGGTTGGACCGAAGCGTATGGATTACGAAAAGGTTGTCGGCACACTGAAAAATTTAAGGGATCAGCTGGATGCAATTTATAAGAAAAATGAGCCTTAGGTCAGACCTGAGGAAAGATCCTGGAAAGATAGAAAGGCGGATATATCGTGACAGATATGGAAAAAGAAAATGTTACCGATGAGATTCTAGAGGAGACTGAGCAGGAAACTGTCGAGAATGATGAGCAGACTGAAGAGGCAGCCTCTGAGGAACAGACAGATGACAAGGATGCGCAGGGTGATAAGAAGCGTTTCTTTGGCAAGAAAAAAGACAAGAAAGATAAGCAGATTGAGGATTTGACAGCACAGCTTGAGGATTTGAGAAAGCGCAATCTTGCAGAGTTTGAAAACTTCCGCAAGAGAACCGAAAAAGAAAAATCCACCATGTTTGATATGGGTGCGAAGTCAGTCGTTGAGAAGCTTCTTCCTATTATAGATAACTTCGAGCGCGGATTTGCAGGAATCAGCGAAGAGCAGATGAGCGATCCGTTTGTAAGTGGTATGGATATGGTTTATAAGCAGTTACAGAAGGCACTTGCCGATATGGGTGTTGAGCCGATTGAGGCAGTTGGAAAGCCATTTGATCCAAACCTGCACAATGCTGTAATGCATATCGAGGATGAAAACCTTGGTGAGAATACAGTCGCTCAGGAGTTCCAGAAGGGTTACTTATATCACGGAAGTGTCGTAAGACATTCAATGGTACAGGTTGCCAATTAAGTAAGATAGCTAGACGCAATGAAAATTGCATATTTGATAAAGAAAGATTTGATTACACAAATTAAAAGATCAATCTAGGAGGAAATTAGATTATGGGAAAGATTATTGGTATTGA
>CAUCWU010000198.1 GCA_958446555.1 uncultured Lachnospiraceae bacterium
TGAGCATTTAGGCCGCTGTATTTATGAGGGAATTTATGTGGGAGAGGATTCGCCAATCCCAAATAAAAATGGTATGAGAACAGATGTGGTTGAGGCTTTAAAGAAAATTAAGGTTCCTGTACTTCGCTGGCCGGGCGGCTGCTTTGCTGATGAATATCACTGGAAGGATGGCATTGGCCCTAAAGAGAGCAGAAAAAAGATGATCAATACCCACTGGGGCGGTGTGACTGAGGATAACAGCTTTGGTACGCATGAGTATTTTGAATTGTGTGATCAGCTTGGCTGTAAGACCTATGTAAATGGAAATGTTGGAAGTGGTAGTGTTCAGGAGATGAGTGAGTGGGTCGAGTATATGACACTTGACGGTGTTTCTCCGATGGCCGATTTGAGAAAGAGAAATGGACGAGAGAAGCCGTGGAAGGTGGATTATTTCGGCGTTGGCAATGAAAACTGGGGCTGCGGTGGAAATATGACACCGACCTACTATGCCGATCTGTATCGTCGTTATCAGACTTATATCAGAACCTATGACAGCAAGAATCCAATTTTTAAAATCTGTGGCGGTGCAAATGCAGATGATTACAAGTGGACAGAGAAAGTGCTTCGTGAGTGCTTTGCAGAGCCGACACCGGCAGAGGTTCATGGCATGATGGACGGATTATCGGTTCATTATTATTGTGGAGCAGAGAAGGGACTACATAAGGGAAGTGCAACTGACTTCTCTGAGGACGAGTATTGGTATACAATGAATCGTGCACTTGGCATGGACGAGCTGATTCGAAGACATGGTGCCATTATGGATCAGTATGACCCAGACAAAAAGATTGGCATGATGGTCGATGAGTGGGGATGCTGGCATGATGTGGAGCCGGGAACCAATCCGGGATTTTTGTTCCAGCAAAGTACAATGAGAGATGCGCTTGTCGCAGGTGCAACCTTTAATATTTTCAACCGCCACTGTGATCGTGTAAAGATGGCATGTATCGCTCAGATCGTAAATGTGCTTCAGTCTGTGATTTTGACAGATGGACCAGAGATGCTTCTCACACCGACCTACCATGTATTCCATATGTATCGTTTCCATCAGGGAGCAGAGCTTTTGGAAAGCTGCTTGTCTGAGACGAGAAAAGTTGGAAATGACACTTACCAGATGGATGATATTCAGCAGTCGGTTTCAGAGGATGCAGAAGGCGTGATCACAGTGACACTTGTAAATACGGCACTTGATGGAGAAGAAGAAATTGAGACAGTTTTGATGGAAGGAAAGCCAGAAAAGGCAGAAGGATTTATTCTTCATGGAAAGCTGAATGACTATAATCAGTTTGGAAAAGATCCAGTTTTGTATGAGAAGCCACTTGATGTGCAGCTAACAGAGCGCGGAGTGAAGTTTGTGGTACCGGCTTGCTCAGTGGTGACAGTGAGAGTGCATATTTAATTAGAAAGGAATGGGAACGGATATGAAAACGCAGGCTTTTAATCCATATCTTCCGTCATGGGAATATATTCCGGATGGAGAACCGTATGTATTTAACGGACGTGTCTATGTCTATGGATCACATGATTTTTATAATGGATGCGTATTCTGCATGGGTGACTATGTGTGTTGGTCAGCTCCGATTGATGATTTAGGCAACTGGCAGTATGAAGGTGTGATTTATAAAAAGACTCAGGACCCGGCAAACCCAGCCGGTAAAATGTGTCTGTATGCACCGGATGTCACAGTTGGACCAGATGGGCGATATTATCTGTTTTATGTGTTAGACAAGCTTCCAGTTGTGTCGGTTGCAGTTTGCGATACACCGGCAGGAGCGTATGAGTTTTACGGTTATGTCCATTATCCAGATGGAACTCTTTTAGGAAAAAAGAAGGGCGATGAGCCACAGTTTGACCCAGGTGTACTCACAGAGGGCGATCAGACCTATCTGTACACCGGTTTTTGCGGCATCGGTGATAAATCCAGAAGCGGAGCAATGGTTACAGTTCTGGACAAAGATATGCTGACCGTGAAATGTGCACCGAAGATCATTGTTCCGGGTTGTGAATACAGCAAGGGGACGATGTATGAGAATCATGCATTCTTTGAGGCTCCGTCGATTCGAAAAAGAGGAGATACTTACTATTTTATCTATTCATCTGAGGTGATGCATGAGCTTTGCTATGCAACAAGCAAGAATCCGACAGATGGTTTTATCTACGGTGGCGTGCTTGTGAGTAACTGTGATCTTCATATTGATACCTATAAGCCAGCTGATATGCCGATTGCATATGGTGCAAACAATCATGGAAGTATGGTTCAAATTGGGGATGACTGGTATATTTTCTATCACAGACATACCAATGGCACTTGGTATAGCAGACAGGGCTGTGCCGAAAAATTGACAATTTGTTCAGATGGAAGCATTCCACAGGTAGAGATTACCTCGTGTGGTTTGAACGGTGGCCCATTAAAAGGAGAAGGATATTATCCGGCCTATATTGCCTGCCATTTGTTTACCGATGAACCTTCTATTTATGTAGATGAACGATTCCCAAAGATTGTGCAGGAGGGAAGAGATGGCGACAAGGACCCAGCATATCTTGCTGCAATTCAGAATTATACGACAGTTGGCTTTAAATATTTTGAAATGAATGGAATCAATCAGATTTCAATTGATGTCAGGGGCTATATAAAAGGTGTCTTTGAGGTCAAGACAAAGTGGGATGGCAAGGTATTAGCTGAGATTCCAGTTGAGTACACAAATGTATGGGAGCATTACAGTGCACCGATTGCAATGCCAGACGGTGTGCAGGCACTATATCTGACCTTCAAGGGAGAAGGAAAAGGGCAACTGAAGGGCTTTTATCTGGAACGAAAATAAAAAGCGAGGAAAGGGGAAGCATGATTCGAGAAACAAAAACAGAAAATGGCCTTGTTCGTGGAATTGAGGCAGCTGATCCGCGAATCACGGTATTTCGCGGTGTCCCATTTGCAGCAGCACCAGTCGGAAAAAATCGATGGCGGGCACCTCAGCCTTGCCCAAACTGGGATGGTGTGCTGGATGCAGTTCGCTTTGCACCAATCTCTGTTCAGGATACGCCGGGCATTGGCGATTCGTTATACAATAGAGAGTGGCATGTGGACCCAGAGGTGCCGATGGATGAGGATTGTTTATATTTAAATATCTGGACTGGTGCAAAAAGTACGGATGAGAGGCGGCCTGTTCTTGTCTGGTATTTTGGTGGTGGCTATCAGTGGGGATATACAAGAGAGATGGAATTTGACGGGGAACGGCTTGCAAGAAAAGGCATTGTTGTTGTCAGCGTCAATTATCGCGTCAATGTATTTGGTTTTCTTGCTCATCCGCAGCTGACAAAGGAACAGCCAGATGCACCGTCAAATTTTGGAAGCTTAGATCAGAAGGCAGGTCTTGAGTGGGTGGTTCGAAACATTGAAAATTTTGGTGGAGATCCGAATTCGATTACAATTGCAGGTCAGTCAGCTGGCGGTGCAAGTGTAATGTCTCAGCTAGCATGCCCAGAAAATCAGGGGAAAATTGCAAGGGCAGTTGTCATGAGCGGTATGATCGGAAATCCATATGAGGAAACTGTATTTGGACGACCAACACCGCTTGCAGAGGCAGAAAAACTAGGAGAAGCGTTTTTGGACTTTTTGGGTGTAAAAAGCTTAGAAGAGGCAAGAACACTGGATGCATTTTATATTCGAGATCGCTATGGTGAGTTTGCAAAAGAACATCCGAGAATGTTTACGGTGCTTGACGGTGCATTCTTTAAAGAAGATCCATATAAAAAACTTTTGTCAGGAAATAGCATCAATGTACCTTTAATGGCAGGAAATACCTCAGATGAGTTTTTGAATCACATTTATGCAGAAGATAAAGAACATTTTTACCAAAAAGTGAAGGAGCTTTTTGGTGAAAAGGCAGAGGAATTCTTGTGCTTTGAGGAAAATCAGAAACAGACACCAGATGGCTTTGCACCGGTTAGCGGAATTGAGTACAGTGTGAAGAGAGCCTTTTTAAATCGAGTAGAAAATCAGAATACAGGTGAAAAAACTTGTGACAGCTATTACTACCGATTTGATGCAGAGATTCCAGGTTGGGACAAACCGGGAACCTTCCATTCGTGTGATCTGTGGTTTTTCTTTGAGACACTTGCAAAGTGTTGGAGACCATTTGATGGCAGACACTATGACTTGGCTCGCCAGATCAGCAGCTATTTTGTTAACTTTATTAAGAGCGGAGATCCAAACGGAATCGACTCAAATGGAAATGAATTGCCGAATTGGCAAGCCTATACAAAAGAAAATCGCTATGAGATGAGTTTTAAAACAAAAGGCGCATCCGGAGGCAATACAGAGACTGCGCGGATGCGATTTTTGCTAGATCAATAAAATTAGCAGACATGGGGTCAGTTCACGATAAACGCCAGTTTATCCGTGCCTGACCCCAATTTTACAAATAAAAATCAAAATATTCCATAGACTATTAAAATAGGACATTGTAAAAATATTCAGTTTATGTGAAAATAAAAACAACAGTGACAAAGTTTAATATGGGAAAATTAAAAAATTCTCTACGAAAACAAAAAAAGAGGTGACAATATGCTAGTAGCAAAACCTAGGGCGAGTACACAAATTACGGATGTTAAGAGAATTGGTGAATCGCTTGTTTTAACATCTGAAGCAGAGCAGATTCAGCTCATTCCTGTATCCGATTGTGCAGTGAGAGTGATCTGCACAAAGGCAGATACACAAAAAAATGGAGAGCCACGGGGACGGGGGAATGCGACCCTTCAGGGCCACTTGCCCTGTCCCCAGTGGCTCGTTACTGAGGATGATGACAGAATAAGCGTAATCCTTTCAAATCTTACAGTCAGAATCGATCGTCAGACGGCTTCCATTTCGTATTACAAACCCAATGGGGTACTCCTTTTAAAAGAACGAGATAAGAACAGTCGAACGATGGAGGCTTTTCAGTCTTACCGTGTTGTGCAGGCTGGAAAAATTGAGCAAGTTCAGACAGCAGATGGCTTGAAGCGTTTTGTGAAAGATGCTGTGCGAGAGCCAGATCAGACATTGTATCACACAAGAATCTATTTTAAGTGGAAACAAAATGAGGCACTATATGGCCTTGGTCAGCATGAGGAAGGAATTTTCAATCTTCGTGGTCATATGGTATATCTTCATCAGGCAAACCGAAAGATTGCAATCCCACTTTTGATGTCAAGTCTTGGCTACGGTATTTTGATGAACACGTCTGGAAACATGATTTTTAGTGATACAGA
>CAUCWU010000199.1 GCA_958446555.1 uncultured Lachnospiraceae bacterium
TAGGCAGTTGCTAGCGAGATGAACTGAGTTCATCCCCAGCGGTCAGGGTCAACAACACGGTGATGCTTTTTGCATCATTTCCGTTTTCGTCATACAAAAGTGCAGTTTGTATATAGGTTCCATTATCGTCAAACTCATACACGATTCTGGCTTGCCCTGAATAGTTTATCAGCTCATTTAGCTCTTTGCACAAATCACTAGATAATGAGTAATGCCAACTATTATCGACCTGATAAAGCATTACCGTACAAATCACCTGATTCTCATATACAACCGGAAGTACATACCCCTCTGAACAGGTTTCTCCAGATGGTGTCTTATTCCATGTTTGGAATGGCTCCATGATAAAAAACTCAGCGTCATCTATGTACTCAGTTTGACTATACATTTCAAAATGCTCTATCCATTCATTAGATACTGCCTTTATATACTCGACCATATCCTGTGTATACACCGCAGGTGCCAGTGCAATCTTCACAAGCTCTTGTGTCTCTTCTGCCGTTGTTTTTATCTCTTCATCTGCTTTTGCAGTTGTTTTTGTCTGCGTATCATCCAGCAGAACTCCATTTTGACCTGACTGCCTTTGTGGTGTGTGACCTGGCTGCAACGAGAAGAAAAAAACGCCTGCTACCACAATTGCAATAGCTGCCACAGCTGTCACTTCTGTCACAAAAATATGCTGTCTGCTTTTCAATTGCTCCCTTTGCTTTACTGCAAAACGATCTGCTTCTGCAATCATTTCTTCGTCAATCGCATTTAATGATTTTAACAAGCTATGAACTCTCATACATTTTCCTTTCCCTGTTGTCATACTATTTCTAATCCCATATCCACTTTTCCATTTTATAGCAAATGCTTTCTTTCAATGAGATTCAATTACACCCTGACAAACCAGCATTTCTTTAAACTGTTCTCTCATGCGAAACAGAGAAACCTTGACACTGCTTTGTGTCATATGGAACATAACCGCCAATTCCTTAATCGAATCTCCATACCAATATCTTCGAACAAACAATATTCTTTTATCAGAAGGCATACTTCTCAGATAATCTTGAATATACATTGTCAATTCCCCCTCTGACGTTTTCTGAAATGTCTCATCTGGTATAGTTTCTTCGAGTTCCTTTGTCATCTCAACCATCACACATTTTCTTTTTTTTGCTTCTCTTCTTTCCAAACGGTTCATTGCATTGCAGCGACATATCCGCATGATAAATGCCTTGAGATGAATGGGGCGATTAGGTGGGAGCGCATTCCACAAGTCCCAATAAGTATCGCTGCAACACTCTTCTGTATCCTGATAGTCAAACAGCAATCGATAGGCGAGATGCTCCATTGTTTTTCCATATTTTTCTTTTGTCTGTATAATGGCAGACTCTTCTCTTTCCCAATAAAGCTGTATGATTTTTAAGTCCTCCATACTTTCCACCTTCTTTCTCTTTTGCTTTTTCATACATTGACCATTATACAAAATTGTTCTGCATTAAAGCGAATATTCACAAATTCATCTCCACCAGAATATCATCTTTTCTATCTGAGTCAATATCTGTGGATTCTGTTCCGTAAAATTTCCATCATATGGAACAAGAATAAGTAAGAGCAAAATTAATAATGTCATGATTGCAGTTATCCAGATAAAACAATTCCATCCCTTATTTTTTGCCGTTTCACACCTAAATCCTACCGCTACAAAACAAGCAATTCCTAATAAGAAATTTACATCGAGCTGATATCTTGTCACCATATAGGGTGTATAAACACTATCGAACGCTGTAATTCCTATTATTAATGCAATAAGTATATTTATTATTGCTGTCAGATGATTTTCCTTTATTTTCTTTTTCACCGAATCCTGCAAATAGGCGGCAATACACCAAAAAACAGGAAATGCAAACAAAATTCCTCCATAGCTTATGTATGGAAATTTTCCTTGTATTGGACTCCACGAAGCAAATTGATACACGAGTCCGTTTATAATTTTGTCTAATCTGAATCCTGCAAATAAACTATATAAGCGTTGATCTGCCACCGTTAGCTGATAGTGCTGGCCAAATTCCCATATACTTCCAAATCTTGCATAGTTGTACCACATCAGCAATATAGCGGTAAGCAAACATGGAATCCCTGCTGTTAAACAGGCTTCCATACTTTTTTTCTTTGATTTTATTTCATGCAGATACAAATAAAACAGCACAATCTGGAGTATTCCGGAAAGTGCAATAGTCGGTCGGCATCCAAATGCCAATGATGCACACAGGAAACTTCCTGACAATTCTGCCATTTTTCTTCCATTTTTCTGCTCTGAATCCCACACCACTCTAACCATCAGGTTCAAGCTTATTATTTCCATACACACAGCTGACATGATCGCTGTGCAATATAATGCTGGTGCCGCGATTGCATACCATACACTTACAAATGATAGTACCATTGATAAGATTAAATATAGGGCAAATGACATTTTAGAAAAAAATTTTTTTCGTAAGAAATCAAATAATGCAAAAATAGCAAAGATTGTCCCCACGGTAAAAATCTGTGTTGCTTTGTATGTAATAAGCGCATTTCCTGTCAAAAGCTGATATGGAAGAAACAAAAGAACTACAGGAACAATTCCAAAATACATATAGTACTTTCCATTATAAAATGCGTGATCCCAATGATAATAAATACCTAGTTCCTTCCTTGCCTGTGGATCATAGGGATTTTCCATTTCAGATAATCTTGGATCAACATCTTCATATTCAAGGTACAAATGACCATGCAAAATAGATTGTGCCATCCTCTCATATTGATCTCTGTGACCCGGAATTTTTCCATTCCAAACAGGCGAAAGTGACATGGGATAAATGCTTATCACGATTGTAATTATCATGCAAATAAATCGTTTTGCATCGTTGCGTTTCAACCACATATTATCAATTTTTCTTTTCCTCCTATGATACATGATAATCTCTCGGAATCTTCAGCCCAGTAAAATCAAGGCTTACAGATACCGTAGCTTGCGGCAATGCCCTTTTAAAGTCTTCCACCACCTTTCCAACCGTAATTTCTTCATTAAAACATGGAATTAGTACTGCTATCTCATCCATTTTTCTCCTCCTTTCACCATTTAAGTCCGATTTTTTTTCGATTGGTTACATTTTTTATAACTCAATCGCAAATTTTGTGGGATTGAGGATTTCGCTCATAACTCCGACGGCTCATATCGAATAGCTTCAGGAAAAAGTATTCATCATCTGGATATCCATAGCCTTGTCTGCGAATAGTCTTGATTTTGTTGTTGATACCTTCAATCTTTCCAGCTGAGATATTATAAGTTGCATGGGCAATAATTCCTTCAAATTAGTGGTATACAGCTACTGAAGTCGTTCTTTGCCGATATCCTTCACTGTGTTTTTGCCGAGACCGGTAAGTTCAGCTACTTCCTTGTTTGTGTATACGCCGGAAGCGAGCATATCCCGAGTATACTGATACAGTTCTTCCGTGATCATATGTCCCGGAGCCTTAAATGAGACGAACTGCATCTTTGTAGTACCACACTTTGGGCAGGCATACTGGTTACGGGAAAAGGTTACACAGCTGAGGCTGCTGCCAAATGGAAGGTGTCTCAAATTTATATAAGGATGATTGTTCACATGCATCTTTGAACCGCATGAACAGAACAGATTTTCCTCTGATACATCCAGTGAACCTTCGAAACAAAACACGGTACGACCGGATTTGGCGGTCTTAACAGAGGTTGTAGCATTATGAAAGCCATAGAGACAGGAAGGAATCATCAAAAATTCGGTAGAATGAGTAAAAATTAGTTGCCCATCGGCTTCTTTCGTATATAATCCAAGACAGAGGATCTCCTTTCGATTGGGTTGTTTACATCCGGCCAAGATGCAATACCAATCTTAACTGAAGATCCTTTTTTATTCAATAGAAAACTGTGGTGAAAGCAACAACTGTTCTTAGGCTGCCGAGTCGGTGGGATTATTCAAGCCACCCTTTAGGGCTTGACCTTGACAAGGTTCTCAGGCAATGCTAAACTGCTGAGTTCCGACTGCTCGAAATCAGCATCTGTTCTTGAGTTCCTCGCCGTCGGGTTATTTACTCTATGCATTGCTTGAGGTTCATGTCAAGGTTGGCGGACAGCATAGAAAACTTATAATGTAGCAAAGTCAATCCCAAAAGAAAAATGATTGACCCAAAGTTTTTTGAAATATCTCTTGACATATCACCAGAATGCTTTCTACAAACAAAAAGCGCTCTTGCGACTTCTTGTCGCAGAACGCTTTTTGCTATCCATATGTTTAGATTAAATTATACTCTTTCATGAGCATGTCACGATATGCCGCATCTTTTGCAATTTTTTTAATGTCGGCATAACGTTCTTCATCAGAAAGCAGCTCAATTAATTTAGACAGTTGATTGAATCCTTCTGCTCTGCCTTCTGCCAGACCTTTTGTCTTACTCTCATCAAGCATGTCTTTAACTGCCTTACACATGTCAATTTCCCCCTTTCCATCAGGAACATAGATTGGTGTATTTGTTATATCTCGAATTACCCGCGCTGCATCATTATCCATGATCATTGCTTTACTGTCATTCCGGTCTGCTTGATTCTTATGTTTTTAGCAACCTCGGATACCTGCTTTCCATACTGGAGTGCATCATAGATTATATTTCTCACAGGCATCGCGTAATGTACATCTGTCTGATCCTCTATTCCCAGAAGAATATATGATGCTGTCGTGTCCTGCATTATCACAGTCGATTTCAACACATCCCGATATTTCTGGACAGCCTCTTCGGTTGTATTTTCTTCACCAAGCGCAAATGGTATCGCAATTTCTGTTGTGTCCAACTCTTGCAACAATTCCGGTTTAACTACCCGTGCACCACCATAGATCAGATAATTGAACGCATCAGCAAATACCCTATTTCCTCTCATGTATTCCTTTGTAACTGTATCAGTCATTCCCACTAGTATTCACCTCCACATACTACAATTTCGTCATGAAACAAATCTGCGAACACGGCATTACCGCGTTCCTGATCCACAAAGGTTTCTTTCTTTTTCTTCTTCACCAGATCCTGCTTCTGTCTGCACCTGCTGAGAGGAAAGGAGCTTGGAAAACTGTTTTCCACATACCTTCAGATAACATTCAAGAGCGGATTTTGATAAACCATACGCGCTGCGTCTTTCTGCCAACTGTGCAGATAAAGCTTTCTTTTCTGCCTTATCTTCATTTGACAGTTCTTCTTTTTTCGACAGTTTTTTAGATAA
>CAUCWU010000200.1 GCA_958446555.1 uncultured Lachnospiraceae bacterium
CGGATTCTTACAGTGAATTACATTTGTAATACGCTTCGGAAGGCGAAGAACCTTCTTTTCGGAGATCACACCGTCTTTGATGATGTTGACGGTGATTTTATGATCAATATAGCCAAGTGCGTCAAGATCCAGTAAATCAAGGCTGCCCTCGATCTTGATGATATCCTTGCGACCCATTTTGTTACTCTTTGCATTTTTGATGATGGCAACCTGGCAATTCAAATCCTGAAGATTTAAGTAATGGTAGATTTCCATTGATTTTCCTGCCTGGATATGGTCGAGAACGACACCGTTATTAATACCACTGATATTCAGCATATGATTCCTCATTTCTGCGCACAGTTAGGGTTGAAATAAAAAGTACCTTGCTTGTATTGAATGCCTAAAAAGCTGCCCACAAGTTTTGTGCGCGTAAATGGATTTGTGGGCAGGTGTAAGACGGCCAAATGTTAGCTAGAAAATAAGTTAGGCAAGTCCGAGTAGTGTTAAGATAAGTGCCATGCGAACGTAGACACCGAACTGAACCTGCTTAAAGTAGGCAGCGCGCGGATCCTTGTCCACTTCTACAGAAATTTCATTTACACGAGGCAGTGGGTGGAGAACTAACATATCATCCTTTGCCAGCTCCATCTTTTCCTTTGTAAGAATATAGCAGTCTTTCATGCGGATATAG
Source organism: uncultured Lachnospiraceae bacterium (assembly GCA_958446555.1). GTDB lineage: Bacteria > Bacillota > Clostridia > Lachnospirales > Lachnospiraceae > Anthropogastromicrobium. The sequence continues at coordinate 674 of CAUCWU010000200.1, forward strand.
TCTTCCTCATTGAAGAAACGCTCTTTTTGAACACGTGTCATATACAGAATATCAAGCTTTGGAAGGACATCATCAAGATTTGTAACTTCCTCAAACTCAAAGCCCTTTAAAACCTCATCGCGGATGTAGCTTGGAACGCGAAGTTCTGGCGGGGAGATCAGAATAAACTTTACATTGTGATAGCGAACCAGAGATTCAATCAAAGAATGAACCGTACGGCCAAACTTTAAGTCACCGCACAGACCGATTGTCATATTGTCAAGGTGTCCCTTTAAGGTGCGGATTGTGAAAAGATCGGTCAGTGTCTGGGTTGGATGCTGGTGTCCACCGTCGCCTGCATTGATTACCGGAATACCGGAGAACATAGAAGCAACCTTTGGAGCACCTTCCTTTGGATGGCGCATTGCGCAGATGTCTGCATAGCAGGAGACAACGCGGATGGTATCGGCAACGCTTTCACCCTTAGAAGCTGAGCTATTTTCGGCAGAAGAAAAGCCAATAACAGTGCCCCCGAGATTAAGCATTGCGGATTCGAAGCTTAACCGGGTTCGTGTGCTTGGCTCATAGAAAAGTGTGGCAAGACGTTTACCGTCGCATTTGTGTGCATACTTGGCTGGATTCTGTTTGATATCACTGGCCAGATTAAGGATGTTGTCTAGTTCATCCATGGAAAGATCCAATGGGTTTAATAAGTGTCTCATAGAGAGTAACTCCTTTCCGATTGTATGACTCGTTTGATTCATGGGTATTATATACCAGAAAGATCAAAATGGGAAGAGAAAATTAAAACTTCTTTAAAAAAAACGGAAAAACTTGTATTTGAGAAAGCCGTATGTTAGAATGTGAAGCGATGCTAGGATAACATTTTGATCCAAATAGTAAAGTAGAATAGGAATGAAAGAGAGGGCTTATGGACGATAAGGAAAAGTTTTCAGAAGATCAATTTGATCAGCAGAAATCCGAAGTCGAGTCTGAATCAGAAGAGATGGTAGTGGAGAATGAACCACAGGAGTCTGAGGATTCATTTCAGCCGCAGAAGCATACGCGTGTGCAGACTGGCGAAAATGGAGAACTACGTTTTCAGGGATTGACGCAGGCTGAGGTGGAACAACGAGTTGCAGATGGACAGGTCAATGCGATTCAGGATGCAAGTAACCGGAGCATAAAAGACATCATACTGGGAAACACACTTACGTTTTTCAACTTTATCAATATTGTGCTTTTGGTGTTGGTATTGTCGGTGCATTCCTATAAGAATATGCTGTTCATCTTCATTATCATTGCGAATACGCTAATCGGTATCTTTCAAGAGGTTAAGGCAAAACTTACTCTTGATAAGTTAAAGATCTTGACAGTCAGTCATGCCGATGTCATTCGTGATGGCGTAAAGAAATCAGTACCAGTTTCTGAGTTGGTAAAGGACGATGTGATTCTGCTTAAGAGTGGCGGACAGATCCCGGCCGATGGTGTGATTTTGGACGGAGAGGCTGATGTCAATGAGTCACTTTTGACAGGTGAATCCGATTCGATTCATAAGGCGCGCGGAAGTAAGGTACTTTCCGGAAGCTTTGTGACATCTGGAAAAGCAATGTGTCTTTTGACTGAGGTAGGACATGAGTGCTATATGGAAAAGCTGTCAGCAGAGGCGAAGCAGTTTAAGCGCTATAAGACAGAATTGCAGAGAAATTTGGATACGATCTTGAAGTTGATCAGTATCATTATTGTTCCGCTTGGCATTGCTTTGTTTGCGAAGCAGTATTGGATTTCACACAGTAGCTACGGGCAGGCTGCACTTGATACCGTAGCAGCAGTTCTTGGTATGATCCCTGAGGGACTTGTTCTTTTGACCAGTGTGGCATTGGCACTTGGCGCTGTCCGACTGGCAAGAAGAAGTACATTGGTGAGAGAGCTGTTTTGTATTGAAACACTTGCCCGCGTGGATACACTTTGCCTAGATAAGACAGGAACCATCACAGAGGGTCATCTGTGCGTGCAGGGTGAGGAAGCTGTAAAAGAAGATGTTGACCTTGACCAGCTGATGGGCAGAATGGTGACAGCGTTAAATGATGAAAATGAGACGTTCCAGGCACTTCGCCAGTACTATAAAAAGAATGCTTCTGACAATGTAAAGCTTGTTCTTCCGTTCTCATCAGAGAGAAAGTTCAGCGGTGTTGTATTCGAAGGAGAGGGAACCTATTTGATGGGTGCCTACCAGTTTATCTTCCCACAGTCAGACCCAGCTGTTTTGGAAAAGATCGCAGGCTATGCAAAGGAAGGACTTCGTGTGTTGACAATTGCACACAGTCCAAACGAGATGATCGATTACAATTTGGTACAGGATTTTGAGATCGTAGGCTTTGTCTTTATGACTGATGTCATTCGTAAGAATGCGCCGGATATCCTCGGCTATTTTGAAGAACAGGGTGTTGATTTGAAGGTGATCTCCGGTGATGATCCGGTGACGGTAGCAGCAATCGCAGCTAGAGCAGGACTTGCCAATGCTGATCAGTATATTGATGCGACGACAATCCACACCGATGAGGAGATGGAGGATGCGATCCTAAAATACTCTGTTTTTGGACGTGTTACACCGAAGCAAAAGCAGCTGATGGTGAAGCTTTTAAAGCAGAATGGGCGCACGGTTGCAATGACCGGTGATGGTGTAAACGATGTGCTTGCCCTTAAGGATGCCGATGTGAGCATTGCAATGGCATCTGGAAGTGAGGCAGCCAAGAACACAGCCAATTTGGTTCTGTTAAATTCAGACTTTGCATCACTGCCACATATTGTGAACGAAGGACGTCGTGTCATCAACAATATCAAGGCGGCAGCTTCCATGTTTTTGATCAAGACTGGTTTTTCCGTTCTGACAGCACTTTTAACGATCATTGTCGGACAAAATTACCCATTCCAGCCGATTCAGTTGTCAGTCATCAATGGATGTGCAGTTGCAATTCCGACGATGCTGTTACAGCTAGAGCCGAACTTCCAGAAGGTCAACAAGCATTTCTTTAGAGAAGTACTTCGAATGTCGATGCCGGCAGCAATCACGATCACCATGATGATTACAATCATCAATAACATTGGTCATTCACTTGGAACGCCGCGTGAGATGCTTTCAACCGTGTGTGTACTGGCAACCGGATGGGTGTATCTAATCACGCTTCGACAGGTTTATTCGCCAATGACTGGCTATCGAAAATTTGTCATCTATTTGATGCAGACAGCCTATTTGGTTGCAATGGTTGTTGGACAGCGATTGATGGAGTTAGTTGGACTCAACTTTACCTGTGTGATCGTAACACTTGCAGCAGTCAATTTTGCACCGATGATCATTGATCTTGCCACAAAGGGATATGATAAATTCTTCCATTGGTATGCCCATCGCCATGATGTCAAGCCACCAAAGCCAATCAAGGTGAAGACGAGAAGATTTAGAGGTGTGTAAGAAGTATTTTATAGTTTAATTTATGAATCACAAAAGCGCAGTTGCTGCAAGCGGCTGCGCTTTTTGCATATTATGATACCAGGGTCAAAAGTTCAAAATTCTTATTGTGCTTGTATGATAAGAGTCTTAAGCCTGAGAACCGCAAAACATATGGAAGGAGGTGCTTGATGCGAGCTGCAATTTATCTTCGCCTAAGTAAAGAGGATAAAAGGGAAAGCATAGAGAACCAAAGGCAGCTGTTACGGCAGTATAGTAGGAATCATGATTTTGAAATTGTAAGAGAATATAAGGATGAGGCGATGTCAGGTTTATCGGATGAGCGCCCTGGTTTTTTGCAGATGATGGAAGATGCAAAAAGAGGTGTTTTCGATGTGATTTTAGCAAAGAATCAGTCGCGATTTTCAAGAAATTTCTTGCATATCGAGCAGTATTTGCATCAAGAGCTTCCAAAGCTTCAGATTCGTTTTATCGGTGTGACAGATGGGGTGGATACAGGTCCAATAATGGGAATAGGAAGTGGAAAACGACAGGCAGAGAAAAGCGGCAAAAAGTCAAGACAGATTTATGCGCTGATCAATGAGTGGTACTGCCAAGAAATTTCAGAAAATGTCAGAACAATCTTGCATCAAAAGGTGCGTCAGGGTGAGTTTATTGGAAGTTATGCACCTTTCGGCTATCAAAAATCGAAGGAGAATTCGCACCAATTAGTGCCAGTTGAACCGGAGGCTTCGATTGTAAAAGAATTGTTTGAAAAATACAGTGCAGGATTTTCTGTGAATGAATTGGTACAATTGTGCAAAGAAAGATCTTATCCGGCACCAAATGAAAAGACTGGCTGGAAAGCTGGAAGTATCTATAAAATTTTGTCAAATGAGTGCTATATAGGAAATCTGGTGCAGGGAAAGAGCAAAACGGCAAACTATAAAAATTCGACAAGAATACAGATTCCAAGAGAAGATTGGGTGAGAGTGACAAATACCCATCAGCCGATTGTCTCAAAAGAATTGTTTGAGCAGGTGCAGAAGAAAAAGAAAAGAGGCAATGGGGGCAGTTCCTAATTTTCCCTTCTTCCCATGTTGGACGGCCTGTATATCGACCTGAACAAGGTCACCAAGA
>CAUCWU010000201.1 GCA_958446555.1 uncultured Lachnospiraceae bacterium
GTTAGAAGAATCCGCTGGTACCTATTCGTATAAGTCAGAAGGTGATAAAATCGCTTCGAAAGAAGAAACACAGCGACAACCATCTGGTATTCACAAGCGAATCGGGCAGGAAAATCCAGTTTCCTTAAATCCAGATGCTTCAAATTCTGCATCTTCACTTTCTTCTTTTGTACAACAGAAAGCATCAATCGAAGAAACAGCAGAGCTTTTACAAAAGACGCAAACACAACTATCAGGATCTGAGCTATCAAACGAAAAATCTACAGTGACAACTGCATCTGAGTCCCAAAATTTAGCTCCATTTCCAGAATTTCAGGGAAAACCAGAGCAGCAAACTTTGTTTACAGAACCTCTTTTGTCGGAGAAAGCGCGGATTCATCATCGCCTGATTGGTCAGCTGTTTGATACCTATTGGCTGATTCAATATGGCGATAAGCTCTACATTATGGATCAACATGCGGCTCATGAGAAGGTAAATTATGAGCGCATGATGGCAGCCTATCGCAAAAAAGAGCGAATCACACAATTTGTCAGTCCACCGATGATTGTTTCTCTGACAAGAGCAGAGGAAGCGATACTAGAGGAGTTTAAGGATGAGTTTGATCGCATCGGTTTTACGATTGAGTCCTATGGTGGGCGAGAGTATGCAATCAGCGAGGTGCCGGCGAATCTATATGGAATTGACGAGAAGGAACTGTTTTTGGAGATGTTATCTAGTCTTGAGGAAAGAGGAAGTCTACCACCGTCTGAACTAATTGCATCAAAGCTTGCATCAATGTCCTGCAAGGCGGCAATTAAGGGTGGACAGACCATTTCGTTTCAGGAGGCAGATGCGCTTGTGTCACAGCTTTTGACACTTGAAAATCCATATGCGTGTCCGCATGGAAGACCGACAATTATCACGATGACAAAGTACGAGCTTGAAAAGAAATTTAAGAGAATTGTGTAGGAAGGAAACATGACAGAGAAGAAACCACTTATCATATTGACGGGTCCTACAGCTGTAGGAAAGACAAGTGCTTCGATTGGGCTTGCAAAGGCACTTGGCTGTGAAATTATCAGTGCGGATTCGATGCAGGTTTACAAATATATGGATATCGGTTCTGCCAAAATTATGCCAGATGAAATGCAGGGGGTTCCTCATTACTTGGTAGATGAGCTACTGCCAAGTGATGAATTTTCGGTTGTTCGTTTTCAGCAGATGGCGAAACAGGCAATGGAAAAAATCTATGCAAACGGCCATATTCCACTTGTGGTTGGAGGAACTGGTTTTTATATTCAGGCATTGTTGTATGACATTGATTTTGAGGATACCTGTGAGGATACCTCATATCGCACTGAGCTAGAGACAAAAGCAAAAGAGCTTGGAAATGAATGGCTACTGGAGCAGGTAAGACAAGTTGATCCGGCATCGGCAGAGGCGATCCACGCAAACAATACAAAAAGACTAATCCGCGCTCTCGAATATTTTAAGCTGACAGGTCGCCCAATTTCAGCCCACAATGAAGAACAGCGCCAAAAGCATTCGCCGTACAATTTCTGCTATTTTGTCTTGAACAGAGATCGAAGTGAGTTGTATCGCCGCATTGATCTTCGTGTCGATCAGATGATGGAGCAGGGGCTTTTAAAAGAGGTAACGGCTTTAAAGGCGATGGGCTATGATCGAAGTTTTGTCTCCATGCAGGGACTTGGTTACAAGGAGCTTTTGGCCTATCTTGACGGTGAGTGTACACTAGAAGAGGCGGTAAACCAGATCAAACAGTCCACAAGGCATTTTGCAAAGCGACAGTTAACTTGGTTTCGCAGGGAACGCGATGTCACATGGCTATCAGTCGACAATCTGACTGGGGAAGAAGTGCTAGAGAAGCTAGTTACACAAGCAAAGGACACTTTGTACAGAACATGATGGCTAGGAATAGTCAAGAAATGAAGAAAAATTGAAAATAGCTAAATGAAGAAAGTTTAGAGTAGTAAGAAAGTAAATAACGTTGCACAAAGGCAAACCTAAGTGCATTAGAGAAAGAGAGAAAGAAAATGACAATGAAAGAGACATACCTTTCCATGGGGATTGGTGAGAAAACATATGAATTTTGCGAGAAAATTGAGCAGGACTTGAAGGAGCGTTTCTGCGAGATTGACCGTATTGCTGAACAGAATCAGATGAAGGTGCTTGGTGCCATGCAGAAAAATCATGTCAGCGAGGCTTGTTTTGCAGCAACAACTGGATATGGCTACAATGACCTTGGAAGAGAGACACTAGAGCAGGTCTATGCAGACACCTTCCACACAGAGGCAGCACTGGTTCGTCCTCAGATTACCTGTGGAACCCATGCGTTGGCGTTGGCACTTTCTGCGAACCTTCGCCCGGGTGATGAGTTACTTTCCCCTGTTGGAAAGCCATATGACACATTGGAGGAGGTTATTGGAATCCGTCCGTCAGTTGGATCTCTTAGAGAGTACAATATTTCTTACCGTCAGGTGGATTTGCTTGCAGACGGTAGTTTTGACTGGGAGGGCATTCGTGCTGCAATCAACGAAAAGACAAAGGTTGCGACAATTCAGCGTTCCAAGGGCTATCAGACAAGACCAACACTTTCAGTAGAGAGAATTGGTGAGTTGATTGCATTCATTAAATCAATTAAGCCGGATGTAATCTGTATGGTAGACAACTGCTACGGTGAGTTTATTGAGGAGATTGAGCCGTCAGATGTCGGTGCCGATATGACAGTTGGTTCTCTTATTAAGAATCCGGGCGGTGGATTGGCACCGATTGGTGGCTATGTTTGTGGAACAAAAGCTTGTATTGAGCAGTGTGCATATCGTTTGAGCGCACCGGGACTTGGCCAGGAGGTTGGTGCATCCTTGGGTGTTCTTCCTGCTTTTTATCAGGGCTTTTTCCTGGCACCGACTGTTGCAGCAGGTGCATTGAAGGGCGCTATCTTTGCAGCAAATGTATTTGAAAAGCTTGGCTACGATGTCATTCCGAATGGAACAGAGCCGCGCTATGATATCATTCAGGCTGTAACCTTGAGAAAGCCAGAGGCATTGATTGCATTTTGCGAGGGAATTCAAGCAGCAGCACCGGTTGACAGCTATGTAACACCAGAGCCGTGGGATATGCCAGGCTATGATTCACAGGTTATCATGGCAGCAGGTGCTTTCATTCAGGGTTCTTCAATTGAGCTGAGTGCAGATGGTCCATTAAAGGAGCCATATGCTGTTTATTTCCAGGGTGGACTTACCTGGTATCACGCAAAGTATGGAATTATGATGGCACTTGAAAAGTTGGTTCAGGCAGGTATCGTTACTCTGTAGTCGTGGCTGATAATCTCATGCGATAAGAATTTAAGCATAACTTCGCAGAATCTGTCAGCTTTTGACGCACGGATTTTCTAATATTCGAAAATTTCTTCTATACTTTAAAAAAGAATTGTGATAAAATAGCCTCATAATGGTTTCGATACCTGGAAGTAAGGAACGATTATGAAACATGATATTTCAAAGCAGCTGCCAAAGGATCTCCAACCATATGAAAGATGTATGGAGCAGGGAGCAGGAGCGCTAAACAATGCCGAACTACTTGCAGTCATTCTTAGAACAGGGAGCGTGGGCGAAAATTCACTTGAACTTGCGTCAAGGCTTCTTTCAATAGAGAGTCTTTCTGGGCTAGTTTCGATGACGGTCGCCCAGTTGACAAAGATACGAGGAATCGGTAAAGTGAAGGCAATTCAGCTTCAGTGTATTGGAGAACTCTCAAGGCGCCTTAGTGTGTCACGGCAGCAGGGGATTGTGCTAGACAGTCCTCAGGCAGTCGGAAACTATTATATGAACCGTCTAAAGGATGAGCGTCAGGAGCAGGTGCTTCTTGTACTGTTAAACAATAAAGGCACATTGATTCGCGATTTGGTTCTGACGAAGGGCACGGTGAATCAGACAATTCTTTCACCGAGGGAGGTCTTTATTGAGGCATTCCGCTATCAGGCAGTAAAGATCATTTTGATTCACAATCACCCAAGTGGTGATCCCACTCCGAGCAAAGAGGATGTGACAGTAACACGGCAGATCCAACAGGCAGGAGAGCTTACCGCCATTCCACTACTTGATCACATCATCATTGGGGACGGCAAATTTATCAGTTTAAAGGAACGAGGATATATTTCATGAATAGCATCAAAAGAAACCATGATGTAAAGATGCCATTTACCAGAAGACCTCAGCTAATTCTTTCGATATTGACGTTATGCTGTGTGGCTTCGATGGGGTATTATTACATTAAAAAAGAAAATATCGTGTCGGTTGCACAGGTTGCCGGGGCGATTACCGTTCCGGTTCAGGAAGGGATCAATAAGCTTGGAAGCGTGTTCTTTGATTTTGATCAGGAGCGTCTAAGCAAGGAAGAGGCGATGGCACAGATTGAATCACTTGAAGCCGAGAATGAATCTCTCAAAGAGCAGATGGTGTCCTATGATCAAAAGATTCAGGAGTATCAGGATATGAGAAAGCTTCTCGACCTAAAAAGCTCATATGCAGATTATGATACAGTTGGAGCAACTGTGATCTTTTCTGATATGACGGGTAACTGGTTCTCCACCTTTACGATCGATAAGGGAACGGATGATGGACTTGAGGTTGGTATGAATGTGCTTGCCGGAGGCGGTCTTGTTGGATATATTTCTGATATCGCTACAGGCCATGCAGTTGTGACATCGATTATCAACGACAATGTCAATGTCAGCGCAATGCAGTCTACAACAGGGGATGCCTGTGTTGTCACAGGAGATCTTCCGTATATGAAAGAGTATGGTCTGCTAAAGCTCCAATATATGGATACCGATTTTAATATCAGCAGGGATAATGTGATTGTCACATCGAATATTTCGGATCGTTATCTTCCGGGGCTTGTGATTGGCTATGCACAGGATGTAACCGTAGATGACAATGGACTAGCGTCCTCAGGATATCTGAAACCGGCAGCTGATTTTAAACACATTCGAAATGTGTTAGTCATCACGACACAAAAACAGTCTGCAGAATAAACGGGGATGGAGAAGACAATGAAGATTAAGATACTCAGAATTGTGTTATGTATCGTACTAGCTGTCAGCTGTTTTTTGCTGCAGTCAAATTTTACAAGAATGCTTCCAATTTTGACAGATGCTCCTAATTTGCTT
>CAUCWU010000202.1 GCA_958446555.1 uncultured Lachnospiraceae bacterium
GGTATATGCACCTACCGGCAGCGTAGCTAAAGAATCTGCATTTTCAGCACTGACCATGCCACAGCAAGGAAGAATGGAGAGGGTAGGCTCAAGCTTTTCTGCTGTTTTATCTAATCCAATCGTCTCAAGACCACCTGCATCGCGAACCATGCGAAATCCCATATTGGAAAGCTCTTTTAAGCAAAATAGAATGCGATCCTTCACATCCTTTTCGCTTCGTTTATCCTGATCGGCATGGTCAAAATCTGTCCACCCCATATGCAGATGGAAATCGACGAACCCTGGCATCTCATATCGTTCCATGACTGCTCCTCCTATCTATTATTTCTCATCACATAATATTATTTTGCTATTTCAACACACCTGAAGGGAATCGAACCCCCGCATCTAATCTTTTCCCTTCAACTATGTTAACTACAACTGTTTCATTCGAGATATGGCAACTTCGGCACACTATCCAGTAACAGCTGCCCATACTCGGTCTTAGGCTTTGCAAAGAAGTCTTCTTTTTCGCCTGTCTCCTCAATTCTGCCATCTCTCATGACTGCTACCTCATCGCAGATATCATAGATGACCCCCATATCGTGGGAGATAAAAAGAATCGTCAGCCCTATCTCTTTCTTTAATTCTTTCATCAATTGTAAAATGCGTTGCTGAACTGACACATCAAGTGCACTGGTTGGCTCATCTGCAATTAATAACTTTGGCGAAACGCAGAGCGCTCTTGCCAGTGCGATTCGCTGCTTTTGTCCTCCTGAAAAGGAAGCTGGATAGCGAGAAAGTGTGTCCCCTGGAAGCTCCATTCTTTTGATCCACTCTTCGCACTTTTCCTTTACATGAGCCCGATCGGTGATTTTATGGAACAACATCGCATCGGATAAAATTTTTCCGATTGTGTGCTTCGGATTTAGTGACCCTTCTGGATTTTGAAAAACCATCTGAATTTTTTGACACTGTGCGCGTTTTCTACCTCGACTAGTATTTCCACAAGGCTTTCCCTCAAACAAAATCTCGCCTGCATCTTTCTTTAACAGCCCTGTGATCACCTTTGCCAGAGTTGATTTTCCAGAACCTGATTCACCAACTAATCCCATCACTGTATTTTCTTTGATTGAAAGGCTGACATCCTTTAATGCCGGGTACTCTTTATAAGAAGCCTGAATCTCTCTTATTTCCAATAATGTACCCATCTTATTGCTCCCTCCTGTTTGGAATCCGAAGAATCGCCGACAATAGCATTTTCGTATAGTCATCCTTTGGATGCTGCAGTAGCTCTTTTGTCTTCCCAGTCTCGACTATCTTTCCACTATGCATTACTGCAAGATGGCTGCAGATACTTGCTGCGACTGCCAAATTGTGTGTGACAAACAAAATGGCAAAATTCATTTCTTTTTGAAGCTCCCTAATCAAATCCAGTGTCTGCTTTTGAACTGTGACATCAAGAGCTGTCGTCGGTTCATCGCACAAAAGGATATCTGGCTTGCAGGCAAGCGCCATTGCAATCAAAATACGCTGACATTGTCCACCAGAAAGTTCACCTGGCAAACGATCCTTCTTTGCTAGCTCATCTGGCAGCCCCAAACGTTTTAGTAGCTTTTCTGCTCGAAGTCTCGCTTCCCCTTTTGAAACGTTTTGTCTTACCATCACGACTTCCGTCAACTGACTTAAAACAGGGCAAAGTGGATCAAGTGCGCTCATCGGATTTTGAAATATCATCGCAGCATTTCCGTTGATCGTTTTTTCGTCGTGTTGTTCTGTAAGTGTACTTGGAAGAAGATTCATCAAACTTTTTAATGTCAATGTCTTTCCTGAGCCCGATTCACCGACAAGGCCAAGCGTCTCACCTCGCCGTAACTGCAAAGAAAGATGATCGACTAAAAGTCGGCCATCTTTTCCTGTCACTGTAAGATTTTTTACTGTTACGATTGATTCAGTTGGTTCAATTTTCATATCCATATCAAAATCCTTTTCTATCACTTTTTCTTTCTCAGTGAAAACGATCTGCCAGTCCATCTCCGATAAACGAAAGTGCCACTCCAGTGTACACGACAAACATACCAGGCAGCACAGAAAGCCACCATGCACTTGTCATAAACGATTGCCCTTCTGAGATCATTGTTCCCCAGTCTGGTGTTGGCGGTGCAATGCCAATGCCCAAATAACCAAGTGTCACAATAATGACAAGCAGTCCAACCATATCGGTCATTAATAGCACAATTGCCTGTGGCAAGATATTCGGAAGCAACTCGCAAAAAAGGATTCGAATGTCTGAATAGCCAAGAATTTTCGCAGCTGCAATCCATTCTGACTTTTTTAAACTAGCACTCTGTCCTCTTGCGACCTTGCAATAAATTAACCAACCAACAAGTAGATAAGTGATAAAAATACCGTGTGTCCCCGCGCCAGATGCAAAAGCGATAACAATGACGAGCAAGTAAAATGGAAAGGCAATAAAGGTATCGGATGCCAGCCCAACCAGCCAGTCAATTGCACCGCCAAAATATCCAGCTGCCATTCCAAGAACTATTCCAATCAAAAATGGGGCAATCTCTGCCGTCACCATAATCCACAGATCGGTTCTTGCCGCATACAGTGTTCTTGTAAACAAATCTCGTCCCAATTGATCGGTTCCAAACCAGTGTCTGCTTCCCGGTGCCTGCAAAAACTCAGCCAAATTCTGCTCAATCGGATCATATGGACAAATCACTGGCGCAAACACAGCAAGTAGCACCAAAATTCCCATCATCACAAGCCCGATTGCAAGTGTCGGCGCATGTGTATTTTTTTGTTTTCTTCTCTTATGACCCATCCTCATGCGCCTTATCCTTTCTCTTTATTTCCCCATCCGTGGATCAATCTTCTTTGCAATCAAATCCACAACAAGACTAATGATCACAACAAAGAAAGCGCAGTACAGTGTAATTCCCTCAACCAGAGGAAAATCGCGATTTGAGATTGCCTCAAATAACAGCTTTCCGATGCCCTTCACAGCAAACACCTGCTCGACGACAAGTGTACCGCCAACCAGATACGACAAATTGACAGACAGAAGCATCAACGTCGGAACCACTGCATTGTGAAGCACATGTTTCCATAAAATCACACGCCTTGGAAGCTTTGCTGCGCGAAGTGTGAGCACAAAGTCAGCATCCAGTGTCTCTATCAACTGTTCTCTTAGTGAACGCACCAGAGGAGGAATCTGTCCAAAAGAGACGGTCACTGATGGTAAAATTAGGCTATAAATCATACCAGCCATTCCCTTTTTTAATCCACCAACTGGAAACCATTTTAAATTGACAGAAAAAATCAAAATTAAAATTAGACCAACCCAAAAAACTGGCATTCCATGTGTGACAACTGGAATAATGCGAATCAGATGATCAGCAATGCCATCTTTATGAGTTGCCGCTATAAATGACAGCAATAAAGCGACCATGATCGAAAGCGTCATCGACATCACAACCAACAATAATGTTACTGGCGCATATTGTAAAATAAGGCTTCTACATGACACGCCATATTTAATCGAATTTCCTGTATCTGCATGTAAAAACACATTTTGAAGGAAAATTATGAATTGCTTTCCAAGCGAATCATTCAAATGGAGCTGCTCTCGAAGCTGCAACACTGCATCATCGGTCGCATGCTCACCAAGCACCATCACCACCGGATCTCCCGGCACCAAACGAATCAATAAAAAAACTGCTACTGTAACAAGACTAATGACAAGAGCAGCCCGAATGAGCGCTCTTGCCATCATTTTATAATGATTACTTTTCAAAATAAACATCCTCAAAATGGATACTTCCATTTGGTAAAACTGTTAATCCTTCTACCGCATCGCGAAGACCAACTACATTCTCAGAATTGTACAGCGGAATGTATGGAACCTCATCTGCCAAGATCTGCTGCAGCTCCTCATATACAGCTGCACGATCCTCTCCGTCCGGTGTTACCTGACCCTTTCTCATCAGATCTGCTGCTGTCTCATTGTTATAGGAAGTCCAATAGCACTTGCTCCATCCATCTGGATCAACCTGGAATGCAAAAATGGAGTTTGCATCTGGATAATCTGCTGTTGCACTGTTGATCATCATTGAGAAGTTCAAATCACGGAAATCAGAACGGAATGTGGAGATCTCCTGCGCATTGATCTCAATATTGATACCAATCTGTGCACCGGCTGCCTGAATGATCTGAGCCTCCTGAAGACGAGTATTGTTTCCAGAAGCAATGCTGATTGTCGTGTCAAAACCATCTGGATATGCTGACTGTGCCAACTCTTCCTTTGCCGCATCAATATCATAGGAAAGTGCATTCACTGTATCATTGGTCTGATACATCAGTGCCTGTGGCAGTACTGTGTTTGCAACCTCTGCATAGCCGAATGTCAATGCCTGTGTCAAGGACTCTCTATCGATTGCCATTGCCAGTGCACGGCGCACATGCTCATCACTAAAATGCTCGTCCAATGTGTTAAAGAACAGCTCCTCTACATTGTAGCTTGCGCTTGTCGCTGTCTTTGTCTCAGCATTGCCGTCAACTGTCTGTGCATTGCTTAAAGACAAATCCTCGATTCCATCAATCTCGCCTGCAAGCAGCTGATTTAATGCCTGATTGTCATCATCTACTACCTTGTATACCAACTCATCGATATATGGCTTTCCTTCCTGCCAATAATACTCATTCTTGACAAAAGTCAAATCACCAGACGGATCCCAATCGGATACTACAAATGGACCAGTACCAACTGGATTTTTGAAAAACTCTTCCTCTGTCTTTCCACCGAAATCCTTTGGGATAATGCCATTTGAGAAGTTGGCAAGCTCAGAGAGAAATGGTGTGTAAGCAGTTCCTAATGTAATCTGAACTGTCTTATCATCAAGCGCCTCTACTGACTGAACATCTGCCTCAATTGGAAGAGAACCACCTACCTCAAGATGGCGCTCAATTGAGAACTTGACATCCTCTGCCGTCACATCGGTGCCATCGCTAAATTTCAAACCATCCTGCAGGGTAAAGGTATATACAAGTCCATCATCACTGATTTCATGGCTTTCTGCCAACCAATCAATAATATTTCCGTCATTGTCAAAGGTGACTAACGACTCAAACACCAATAAAATCG
>CAUCWU010000203.1 GCA_958446555.1 uncultured Lachnospiraceae bacterium
AATGCACCGACAGGACTTTTTCCTGTCATTCGTCCTATTGAGGTCTCTGCTACAATCATACTGTATCCAAAGGTCAATGCCAATATAATATAAATCAGCAAAAAGATTCCTCCGCCATATTTTGCTGCCAAATACGGAAATCGCCAGATGTTGCCAAGGCCTACTGAAGCACCTGCTGCTGACAAAACAAATCCTAGCTTGCCTGAGAAGCTGCTTCTTTTTTTGTTTTCATGTTTACTCAAAATTTCGCCCTTCCTTTTCTATTTATAACTGTATTGCGCAGAATTTTACGCCATACCGTACCAGTATACACAAAAATATTTTATAGTGCAATGCTTACTTACGGATTCGTCACTTGTTCCACCATAAACTCATAAATCGCTTTACTTGTATAATAATCATAATGAAGTCCGTCCATTGTGGCAAATACACCGCTGTCTAATCCGTTTTTGATATAGCTATATGCATCTATCACAGTAACCTTAGGATCAAGCATTTGTGTCAGCGCCGAGTTAAATGCCAGCACCTCACTATTTTTTTGATCCCAATGTCCGTTGCACGGTCCAATTGTCATATAGTAAATGGGAATATCGTATTGCTGTACAAGACCATTTACATAATTAATGTAGTCGGAGGCGACATGAAGATCATTTACGCCAAACCAGATGACAAGCGCATCGGCCTCTTCAAGATGAGATACGGCATTAGGAATGCCAACTGCACGCATCCAGCTGCAGCCCTCGCCTCCCTTTGCCACTACAATGCTTTCGTTTGTATATCCTGTAAATGTTGCTTCGTCAATGTTATAAAAAACATGCTTTGGATACTCTGCCTCGTCATATATCTGTGAGCAGTAAAGACAAACAGTTCTTGAATCTCCTGTCAGCAAAATTTTTTTGTCTCCTGCCAGGCGAATCGGCCCAGCGCTGCTGTTTGCCTCTTCAACTGTTACCGTTCCTGCCGGGACAGCTGTAAAGCCAACCGTTTCCTTTTCCTTATCCTCAACAGATGCCGATGCTGACTCTTTTTCAGACAAAGCTTCTTTCGTTGATATTTCCTGATTTTCGCTTGCCTGCACACTTTTTTCTTCCTGTACAGAATCATCCTGCAAAATAGCTTCATAAACAGGCTCAAGCTTTGACTCTACTGCCTTACAGCCGCCAATTGCTGTGCAAAGTGTAAAGATTGCTGCTGTCAAAATAACTTTTACTTTTCTTTTCATCCTAGTTGTCTCTCCTGATCTTTTGACCGTTTTGCCTGTTTTATTCATATTTTTGTACATCAGAGCGAACTGCCCAGCGAAACTTAGTTGAACGTGCTCTTGGATTAGATGCACATTCCTTTGCAGACGGACGAATAACATCCTTTGCTATGTCACTGTAAATGCCTTCTCTTACATAGTACTGGAATGATTTTTTTACCATGCGGTCTTCACCAGAATGAAATGTTAATATAGCAGCCTTTCCGCCCGGCTTTAATATATGAGGCAGCGCCTCTAAGAAAGAATCTAAAACTTCAAATTCACTATTAACATCAATTCTCAGCGCCTGAAATACTCGCTGACATGTCTTTTTTACAGCTTCCTTCGGGTTTTCCGGCTTTGTGCGAAGAACGACCTGCTCTACAATCTCCCTAAGCTCGCTAGTTGTCTCAATTGGCTGCTTCTTTCTTTTTGCTGACATTATTGCTCTTGCAAGCTCTTTTGCAAGCGGTTCATCTGAGTTTTCAAAAAGCATACCCTCAATCTCTTCTGCATCCATTTCTTTTAGACGCTCTGATGCCGGAACTCCTGCCTGCGGATTTAATCTAAGATCAAGCGGTCCTTCCTCGCGAAAAGAGAAGCCGCGCTTTGGATCATCGATCTGCATAGATGAAACGCCAAGATCAGCAAGCACAAAATCAAGCTTTCCAGCCTTTTTTTCAATCTCAGCAATATTTGCAAAATTCATCAGACAAACATCCCATACATTCTCACCATAACCCTGATCTCTCAGACGCTTCTTTGTTTTTTCTGACTCAATCGGATCAACATCAAGTGAGTACAAATGGCCTTCACCCTTAAGACAGTCAAGAATCTTCTGTGTATGACCTCCATAGCCAAGTGTTGCGTCAACACCGATCTGGCCTGGCTTCACATCTAAGAAAGATAAAATTTCTTCCACACAGATTGGTCTATGTGTTCCTGCCGGAGTGTTTCCCTTTTGAATGATATGCTCAGCCGTCTCTTTATATTTTTCCGGCTGCAGCTCCTTATATTTTTCCTCAAATTTTCTCGGATATTTTCCTTTATAACGCACACGTCTTTTGTGCGGTGTCTGCATATCGTCCCCTGCTTGCACGTTTGGTGTGTTCTTAATATTTTCCTTTCTGTTCTCTTCCATATATAATCAATTCCTTCCACTTTTATATTTCATTTTATAATGCAATCTTTTTAATCTTACCACATAAAAAATTTTCTGTAAAGGAAGAAATCTGCGAAAAAAAAGACTGACCGGTTTTCCGGCCAATCTTTTTGATTTATTATTTTCTAAGCAAATAAAATACACTTCTGAAAAATCCCATGATCACGGCGCTATATCCAGTGATTAAGAATGTCATAAATCTCCATTTTTCATTGAAGGAACCACCAATTACACCTCCTGCCACACATACAATAAATGCAATTGCTGCCCACAATACAATATTGATTCCTACAAATATTACCTGCTTCATTGATTTTTCTATATCTGAATGATTAATTGCGTACCACATTGATGCCATTTTCATAATATCTTACCTCTCTTTCTGACACCAATATACTCCATTCAAACATAGCCTTCTATCTTTGTACGGTAAATCAAATGTAAATTTTATGAAAAATCTGTTGCCTTATTAATCGCAGTATTAGAGTTGCCATCTGCATCTGAATCATTTGCACTTTCTTCTGGCTCTTTATTCTCATGCTCCTCAAGGGTTTCCTCTGCGTCAATCTCTGCAATAATATCAGCTGGTCTTTCTTCATCTGCCTCTTCTTCTGAAAAATTAACAAATGAAAGATGATCAAGTGTCTCCTCTGCAATGCTGACACAATTATCTACAATTCTGTCTAAGCTATATATAATTGCAGAATAATCTTCTGTCATAGAAGCATCACAAAGTCCCTCGTTGACACGCGCAATGTGAGCACGCTTTAACTGCTTCTGTGCCTTTCTCATCTTATTCTTTTTCTTTACAACGGTGCGTGCGCGATCTAAATCGCCATCCTTAACTGAACGAATGGCACGATCAAACAGCTTTCTTGAGATCTCAATACAATCCTGCAGCTCTCCTGTTGCCATCTCTGAGAATGATTTTCCACCCTGCGTGATTTTTTCATGAACACCTGCAATTTCCTCACAGCGGTCTGCAATACGTCCAATATTATTTGAGACATACAAAAGACCTGCCGCCTGGCCTGACTGCTGCTGTGTTAAATTTCCGCTTGAAAGCATCTTCGTTACATATGCAGCAAGATCCTCTTCCATTCGAGCTGCCTGTCTGCGATATGTTTTGTACTGCTCTGTGGCTGCATCACTCTGTGTTTTGTCAGAAGAAAAGCTTTCCTTAAGTGCAGTCAAAAGCTTGCTGCCAACCTCTGCCATATGCTCTAACTCTTCTGATACAAGATAAAGTGCAGCTGCCGGCTGTGCAATCACTCCATTCTCCAGAACGCTTACAGGACCATCGTCTCTTTGCTTCTCTGTTCCTCTTATAATTGTAGTAACAATCTTTACCATAAGTGGGATAAGTGGGAGCCATATAAGAGTACAAACTATGTTAAATGTGGTGTGTGCATTAGCAATCTGTCTTGAGATAACATCAATCTCATTTCCCTTTGGTGAAATAAATTGAACGAAACGTGCAAAAAATGGAAGCACACACAAGAATACAACACTTCCTGTAATATTAAAAATACTATGCGCAATAGCAGTACGCTTTGCATTTTTAGACTGTCCAATTGATGCTAAAAGTGCAGTGATTGTTGTTCCGATATTGTCACCAAGAAGAATCGGAATTGCACCTGCTAATCCCATTACGCTCGTCACACCATCCGGTCCTGGCTGAGCTGCAAAATTCTGCAGCACGGCAATTGTTGCAGAACTACTCTGTACAACAAGTGTCATAATTGTTCCCAGTGCCACACCAAGAATCGGAATCTCCTTCACCTTTGCCATCAGATCTACAAAAATTGCACTTGTAGCAAGCGGCTTCATTACACTTCCCATTATCTCAATACCTTCAAATAAGATACCAAATGAGAAAATGACAAGTCCAATATTTTTTAACTGCTCCTTCTTACAAACAAAGTTCATCATAAATCCGATGAAGATAAGTGGATAAATATAATCGCTGATCTTAAATGCCATTAACTGTGCTGTCATTGTCGTACCAATATTGGCACCAAAGATAACAGAGATTGCCTGCGGCAGACTCATAAGTCCTGCACTTACAAATCCTATTACCATAACAGTTGTTGCTGAGCTGCTCTGCAAAACAGCTGTCACAAGTGCGCCTGCTAATGCACCCATGATCGGATTCTTCGTCAAAAAGCTTAAGATTTTTTTCATCTTATCTCCAGCTGTCTTTTGAAGCGCATCGCTCATACCGTTCATTCCATACAGAAACAGTGCGAGACCACCAAGCAGACCAAACACGATTTTTACATTCTCATTCATGATTTCCTCCCCCGGTTTCCCGGATGTACATTTTTGTGCAAAACTCAATTTTTCATAAAAATAGGAAGACCTGCAGATTCGCCTGCTACAGCCTTCCTATTCAATGTACCCTGATATCAGAAATCATGCTATCAGCTCTATGTGAGTTCTATGTAAATTTTATGTAAAATCAATCTTATTTTCTCTTCACACGAAGAAAAACTGTTTTATCCACTGGTGTGAGGGCATTGCAGAAAATGGTATAGCCGCCTGCATTTGTCTCTTCGCCTGAATAATGACCTTGAAACTCATGTTCTCCAAAGCATGGACCAAATGACAAAATCTGCTCTCCTAATGCCAGTTCCACATCACCGCTTCGAACAATCATGCCCTACCCTGCTTCTGTCTTTAACCAGAATGCATCGTTTCGTACAACAGTTCCTG
>CAUCWU010000204.1 GCA_958446555.1 uncultured Lachnospiraceae bacterium
TATTTTTGTCAGATTCCCTTGTATGTCCATACTCATTCAAAACCTTTCTTTTTTTGTAAGCTATACTGACTTACCCCAGTGGCAAGCCACTGGGGTAAGTCAGTTCGAGTACATCGCATCATTTTTAGAAAGAAGATATACACAATACTGGTTCATGCTGATTCCCTCTCTCTGAGAATGTTCTGCCAGTGATCGGTGCAGACTTCGTGGAATCCTCAATTTGAACTGCCCGGAATAATCTTCCAGACTGTCTGGCTCATGAATCTGTACACCTTCTTCCAATGCTGCTTCTAACCACGCTTTTTTTGCATCCAGTGCGTTTGTCACCGCACTTTCCACAGTCTCTCCACAGGTAATACAGCCAGGCAAATCCGGATAAGAAACCACAAATCCGCCTTCATCTTTGTCTTCTACAATTTCCATGCGATAGGACATTGCCATGTAATCATTCAGCGTTTTCATCATTCTTCGCCTCGCTTTCTACAATCTGCCTTACCATTTCCACATATACTTTCTTAATCGGTTCGTGCTTCGGTATAGTAATCGGCATACAGCCCTGCTTTCTGAATGTATAATGACTACTTCCGCTTCTCGGAGCATTCATTTCATACCCACAGCTTTCCAATACTTTCCGCAGTTCATCAAACCGGAGGTCTTTCGATAAATTGCATATACGTGTTATCAGTTTATCCCATTTTGACATCTGTTATACCTCCTACTTATAGTATATGTGGTATCATATATGGTGTCAATCATTTTCTTTAACAATTGATAGTTTATTTTTAAAGGCCGTCGTTCCTGTCCCGGTGGTTTTTAAGAAATAACTGCTTCAAGTGTCCGTCTCGTGAAATCCATTCACCTTCGGGCTTGACCGCAATATTGACTTATCATGAACTGTAACATATTTACATCAGAGCCCTTCTCCCCTTGACCACACGTGCAAAACAGAGTATAGTTAGGAGCAGCATATTATGAAGGGAATTAAAGACATGGCTAAAAATCAAAACGATATGCTGGTGCGGCAAAAAAGCGAACTGCAATGCCCGCTATGACGATCACGGTATTATAAAAGAAGGCGCCCAGGTGATACTAGGCGCCAATGATAAGTATATTGCTCTATGCAGAAAGCACTTCAAGGAGGGAAATTTAGGAAAATGATCTACCATCAGGCAAAGGATCCAGACTCGTATCAAACCATTTTCTACAAACAGATTGGTCTAAAGCGCCAGTCTGCTTCTTTGCCTGAAAATGATTGGGCAAACGATCAGATTGGCTCTATCTATACCTATGGTCGCATGGATTCCATTCAGTTTGGAATCGGTGATTACACAATCCCAGAGGATTTTTTTGTTGAATTTCAATACGATACCGAATATCTGCATGCCGGTATCATCTACGAGGGCATCACCTACTCTCTCGTTGAAAATCGTATGGAAAAATCCGCGATACCATCGCCGTTTCTCGCGATTGAGCAGGCGAGCGGCGGTATCAACTGTTGGAAGCATGGTCAACATTTTAAAGGCGTCGAAATTTCGATTGAGATGAACTATTTAAAAAAGAAGATTCTTCCATATTTAGGCGCATCTGATGATTCGCTCGATTTTCTAGTTAAAAATGTCCGCCACATCCATCTTCCAAAGGAACTAATTGATCTGATTGTACAGGTTCAAGGCTTACTAGAATCACGTTCCATGACACCGGAGCTGTTGCTCGCCCTTGGCACTGCCTTTACTGCCCTTTTGATTCGTCAAGCTAATCGTCAATTTTTCTTTTCCGGTGCCGATTTGATGTCGGAACGCATTTTTGTCGGAAACAGACCCATTCGAATCCGCCCTGATGAGTATAAAAAAATCATTGCTGCCCACGATCTGCTTCGTGATCACGCTGATTCCTTTGTCACGATCTACGCACTCAGCCAGACACTTGGCCTTGGTGAGCAAAAGCTAAAGGCTGGATTTCAGGAGCTTTATCAGCAAACCATCTGGGACTATGCCAATCAGGTTCGCATGACAAAGGCTGCCGCTTTATTAAAGAACACCGATAAGACAGTTGACGAGATTGCTAGACTAACCGGCTATCAGAGTCCTGCCGCCTTTCGCACAATGTTCAAAAAATGGAGCCAAACCACCCCTCGGAAGTTTCGCTCCTATTTTTCAGGCACAGATTGATTCTGTCTTGATGGATGCTTCAATCTGCTCTTTTTCTGTTTTCTCTTCAACTGTATCTTTCTTCGCTGAAGTATTTTCTTGTCTATGATGACGACCCTCCGGCACAATAAGTGGTGTGCATGATACCGGATCTTCAATAATTTGACAATCGAGTCCATAAATCTGCTTCATTAACTCTCTTGAAATAACCTCGGACGGACTTCCCTGTGCAACCAGTTTTCCTTTGCTCATTGCAAAGATGTGATCGGCATAGCGAGCCGAGAGATTGATATCGTGGAGAACCATCAAAATTGTGGTTCCTCTCTTCTTATTTAATTCCATCAAAAGATCCAAGATCTCTACCTGATAAGCGATATCCAGATAGGTGGTTGGCTCATCCAGCAATAAAATGTCCGTCTGCTGTGCCAGTGCAAGCGCAATCCAGACTCTCTGGCGCTGTCCGCCTGACAATTCATCCACGCAGCGATCAGCAAGCTCTGTGATGCCCATCATCTCAAGCGCTTCCTCAACAGCTGCAAAATCGTCCTTTTGAAGACCTCCAAGCAATTTTCGATATGGAAATCGTCCTCTTGCGACCAGATCTGTCACCTTAATCCCTTCTGGCACGATTGGTGACTGCGGAAGAAGTCCTAGCGTCTGCGCCATCTGCTTTGACGGCATTGAAAAAATGCTTTTTCCATCCAGAAGAATGCTTCCCTTTTCTGGCTTTAGCAGTTTTGCAAATGTCTTTAACAGAGTTGATTTACCACATCCATTTGCGCCAAGAATTACGCTAATTTTATTTTGTGGAATCGTAATATTGACATCAGAAACAATTGTTTTTCCATCATAGCCTGCCGACAAGTCCTGTGTCATCAGTTCTAGTTTCTTATTCTCCATAAGTGCCTGCCTTTTCTTAATTCTTAATGTTTCACTAGATACGGTCTATCCCAATTAATCGTTACACATGCTCACTCTTTTTATTCATCCGCAGAAGCAGAAAAATCAGATACGGTGCGCCCAAAATTCCGGTTACGACACCAACTGGATAGCGTGATGGAAGTGCAAACTGACCGATCAAATCCGATGCCAATACCAAAACACTTCCGACAAGTGCAGAAGAAAGCATATTGGTTCTTCCACCACCACACAGGCGTGCTGCAATCGGTCCTGCCAAAAAGGCAACTGATGCAATCGGTCCTGTCACGGATGTTGCAAAGGCAACTAGTAAAAGAGAAAGTAAAATCAAAACCAAACGAACCATTTTCGATTTCACACCAAGAGTAACCGCATGACTTTCGCCCATCTGAAGCATCGTTAACTGTCGATTGAGTAAAAGGATTCCACAGCCTGCTGCACAGACTACAATCCCAAGTGGCAAAACCTCAGAAAGTTTTACACCATTTAGACTTCCAGAAAGCCAGCGGAGTGCATTTGCCACATCATACTCAGATGCTTTTAATAACAGCCATGAGATAATCGCATTTAAAAATGCCTGCATACCAATTCCAGTTAAGATCAACCGAGCATTGGAAAAACCGCCTCCCTGAGCCAAAACATAAATCAGGCACGAGACAAAAAGACCTGAGACTACAGCAAGAAGTGATACGATGCCAGTTGGAAGCTTCAAGACAAGAATGCCAAATACAGCAGCAACACTTGCTCCTGAAGTCACACCGATAATATCCGGGCTTGCCAATGGATTTCCAAGAAGCTGTTGGAATGTATTTCCAGCCATACCAAATGCAAAGCCTGCCAAAATTGCAGTGAGCATTCTTGGAAGGCGAAGTGTCTTTACCGTGAAGACTGCACTGCCCTCCACTTCTTTTAAGGCATCCCATACCTCACTTGGCGTATAAATTGTATTTCCGTAAAGCATCATAACTGCTGCTAGCACGAGCGCGATTGCCAAAAGCACAAGCGAAACCACGATGCTTTTTCTCTGTCGTCTGTGATATCCTGCCTCTACATTAGAGATTCCATCAAAAGACACATTTTTAGATGTTCGCAATGTCGTTTCTTTCACAGTGACTTTACCTTTGCCTTTCTGATGATGAGAATAAATACCGGTGCACCGATCAGTGCTGTGACAATACCTGATTCCAATTCGCCAGGACTTCCCAAAATTCGTCCCATTGTATCTGCAAATAGAAGTAAGGCTGCGCCACCAACTGCAGACAGCGGAAGAATCTTTTTCATATCTGGACCAATTACCATACGAAACAGATGCGGAACCATCAGACCCACAAAGCTGATCGGTCCGGCAAGTGCTGTCGTTGATGCACACAAAAGTACGCCTGCAAGAGAAGCAAATGCTCTTGTAAGCGGCACATTCAAGCCAAGTCCAGTTGCCGCCTCATCCCCAAGTGCCAATGTGTTTAGCGGAGCTGCCATGCAAATGCTGACGACAAATCCAATCACAAAATATGGACACAACAAACGGATGTCTGCCCAGCTTGCACCGCCAATATTTCCTGTCTGCCAAAATCGAAACTGATCCATCACCTGATTGTTTGGAAGCATGACTGTATTGACAAGAGACTGCAACGCAGTTCCAGCAGCCGCACCGGCAAGTGCCAATTTAATTGGCGTTGCACCATTTCCTCCAATCGATGCCAAGCCATATACGAGTACTGCTGTCGCAGCTGCTCCGGCAAATGCCAACCAAATATACTGACTTCCCTTGCTGATATGGAAAAAAGCGATTCCACACACAACAAAAAGAGAAGCGCCAGTGTTGACACCCAAAATACTCGGGTCGGCAATCGGATTTCTTGTCACTGCCTGCATTAATGCGCCTGATACGCTAAGCGATGCTCCTGCCAAAATACCAAACACAGTTCTTGGGATTCTAGCCTGTACAACATTGTTTTCAAACGTGTCCTCTCCCAGATGAAAAAGGCTTCGAATGACAGTGGGAAAGCCCACGGATTTTGATCCGCAGGCTATTGATGCCAGTACACAA
>CAUCWU010000205.1 GCA_958446555.1 uncultured Lachnospiraceae bacterium
TGATTTCTGCTGCGAACTGACCAACCTTTTCCTTATCGATACCCTTGATGATGATCTTGTTCTGACCGTCCATAACAGTCTCAAGACCCTCTGGATCGATAATTTCAACCGGGTGAGAATAGCCAAGGTTCAGCACGAGCTTCTTGCCCTGCTTTGCTCCTCTATAACCAACACCATTGATCTCAAGAACCTTCTCGAAGCCAGTGCTCACACCAATAACCATGTTATTGATCAGAGTTCTTGTCAGACCATGTAAAGACTTGCTCTTCTTTGTGTCATTTGGTCTAGTAACAACAACTTCGTTGCCCTCAACCTTAATTCCTAATTCCGGAGCAAAGGTTCTCTCAAGAGTTCCCTTTGGTCCTTTTACAGTCACCATGTTATTTTCTGCTACCGTAACAGTTACACCTGCTGGGATAGCGATCGGCATCCTTCCAATTCGTGACATGCCCATACCTCCTATATATGTGGATTCTATTTAAAATGCATGGCAGTATGGCAACCTGATTGCTGCCACTTGCCTGATGCGATAATCTCGCTCGCTTATTACCAAACGAACGCTAATACCTCTCCGCCTACATTGAGCTTTCTTGCTTCCTTATCGGTCATTACACCCTTATTGGTGGAAACGATTGCGATACCAAGTCCGCCCAGAACATGAGGAAGATCCTCACAGTTTGCATATACGCGAAGGCCCGGCTTAGAAATTCTCTTTAAACCAGTGATAACCTTCTCGTTCTTATCCTTACCATACTTTAAAACTACATGGATGTTCTTGAAATTACCATCCTCAACTAACTCATACTTTTCAATATATCCCTCGTTAACCAGGATATCTGCGATTGCAACCTTCATCTTGGATGCCGGAATATCTACTGTATCATGCTTTGCAGTATTTGCATTACGAATTCTTGTAAGCATATCTGCAATTGGATCGCTCATTGCCATTGAAGTTTTCCTCCTTATATACTACTCTTCACTGGTTTGTAAGTCTGGCCGGGGAGCCGCACAAAGGCAAAAATGCCCTGTGCATGTTGCTTACCAGCTTGCCTTCTTAACTCCCGGGATCTCACCCTTATATGCTAATTCACGGAAGCAAATTCTGCAGATGCCGTATTTTCTTAAATAAGCGTGCGGACGTCCGCAAATTCTACAACGGGTATATTCCTGTGTAGAAAACTTTGCTTTCTTGGACTGCTTAATCTTCATAGAAGTCTTTGCCATGGAAATCTCCTCCTAATTATTTTTCAAACGGCATATTAAATAATGTCAGTAAATAACGTGCCTCTTCGTCTGTCTTAGCAGTAGTAACAAAAATGATATCCATACCTCTGGTCTTATCAATCTTGTCATACTCGATCTCAGGGAAGATTAACTGCTCTTTGATACCCAGGGCATAGTTGCCTCTGCCATCGAAAGAATTAGCGCTTACGCCTCTGAAGTCACGTACACGAGGTAAAGCCAGGTTGATCAGACGATCAGCGAACTCATACATCTTGTCACCACGAAGAGTGGTCTTGCAACCGATCGGCATACCCTCTCTGATCTTGAAGTTAGCAACGGACTTCTTAGCCTTTGTTACGATAGCCTTCTGTCCGGTAATGATCTCCATATCCTTTACAGCAGAATCAAGCAGCTTCGCGTTCTCCTTAGCTTCGCCAACACCCATATTTACTACGATCTTGTCAAGCTTCGGAACTTCCATGATGTTCTTGTAGCCGAACTTCTTAATCATGGCATCAACCATCTCGTTCTGATACATTTCCTTTAATCTTGCACTCACTGTTTCTTACCTCCTCTCTGTATTATTAGTCGATAACCTCGCCGGTCTTCTTGTTTACACGAACCTTCTTGCCGTCCTGAACAGAGAAGCCAACTCTTACAGCCTGTCCCTTAGCGCTGTACATAACGTTGGAAAGATCGATCGGAGCTTCCTTCTCGATGATTCCGCCCTGCTGATTAGCTGCGCTTGGCTTTCTGTGCTTTGTTACCATGTTAACGCCCTCAACAACAACCTTGTTGTTCTTTGCGTCTACAGAAAGGACCTTGCCTTCCTTTTCCTTATCCTTACCGGCGATAACCTTAACGGTATCGCCCTTCTTAATCTTGCTAGCCACAGTCGTGATCCTCCTTATAATACTTCCGGAGCCAGAGAAACGATCTTCATGAACTGCTTCTCTCTTAACTCTCTTGCAACTGGTCCAAAAATACGGGTTCCTCTTGGAGTCTTATCCTCCTTGATAATAACTGCTGCGTTCTCATCGAACTTGATATAAGAACCGTCTGCACGATGAACACCCTTTACAGTACGAACAACTACGGCCTTTACAACGTCGCCCTTCTTTACAACACCGCCTGGTGTTGCATCTTTAACGGAAGCAACGATAACATCACCGATATCTGCATATCTTCTTGTAGATCCACCCATAACACGGATGCAAAGGAGCTCCTTTGCTCCGCTGTTATCAGCAACCTTTAATCTGGTTTCCTGCTGAATCATGCCTTACTCCTTCCGTCCTGAAACGATTCAGGATCTATTCATTAACTCACTTGAAAATCGAAAAATTACTTCGCACGCTCGATTACTTCAACCAGTCTCCATCTCTTGTCCTTGGACAGCGGTCTGGTCTCCATAACCTTTACGGTGTCACCGATGTTGCAGGTGTTGTTCTCGTCGTGAGCCTTCAGCTTGTAGGTTCTCTTAACGATCTTACCGATAACCGGGTGCTTTACATTATTCTCAACAGCAACGACAATGGTCTTGTCCATCTTGTTGCTGACAACCTTACCTGTACGGGTCTTTCTCAGATTTCTCTCTTCCATAACCATTCCTTTCGTTGCCATTTAGTTTGCCTTGGCAGCCAAAACAGTCTGAATTCTTGCGATATTCTTGCGAACCTCTTTGATTCTGCTGGTATTATCTAACTGGTTGGTTGCATTCTGGAATCTTAAATTAAAAAGTTCCTTCTTAGCAGCTACTAATTCTTCATTTAACTCTGCGGACGATTTCGCATTAAGTTCTTCTACATACTTATTAATTTTCACTGTTATCACCGCCTTCTAAGTCTGCCTTGGAAACGATCTTACACTTCAGTGGCAACTTGTGTGTTGCAAGACGAAGAGCTTCCTTTGCTGTTGCTTCATCCACACCGCCGATCTCGAAGAGAACGCGGCCTGGCTTTACTACTGCTACCCAATACTCCAGAGCACCCTTTCCGGAACCCATACGGGTCTCAGCCGGCTTTGCGGATACTGGCTTATCTGGGAAAATCTTAATGAATACCTGGCCACCACGCTTGATGTAACGTGTCATGGCAATACGGGCTGCCTCGATCTGGTTGGACTTGATCCAACAAGGCTCGGTAGCAACAATACCGTACTCACCATAGGTGATCGTAGTTCCTCTGTTAGCCTTACCAGCCATAGAACCGCGGAACTGCTTACGACGCTTAACTCTCTTTGGCATTAACATAATTATTTATCGCTCCCTTCCTTGTTAGACTTGGTAGGAAGGACCTCACCCTTGTAGATCCAAACCTTAACACCAACCTTACCATAGGTGGTATTTGCCTCTGCGAAACCGTAATCGATGTCAGCACGCAGAGTCTGCAGCGGGATAGTTCCATCGCTGTAGGTCTCGGTACGGGCCATATCAGCACCGCCCAGACGTCCGGAACAGGTTGTCTTGATACCAAGAGCACCAGACTTCATAGCTCTGCTCATAACGGACTTCATAGCTCTACGGAAAGATACACGGTTCTCAAGCTGTGCAGCGATGTTCTCAGCTACTAAAACAGCTTCCTTATCCGGTCTCTTAACCTCTTTAATATCTACAAAAACCTTCTTGCCATTTACATACGGAGCAAGCTCGCCCTTTAACTTCTCGATCTCAGCTCCGCCCTTGCCGATTACAATACCCGGCTTAGCAGTGAAGATAATAATCTTAACACGATCTGATGCACGCTCGATATCGATCTTAGATACACCAGCACTGTATAATTTCTTCTTTAAGAACTTTCTGATATTGTAGTCCTCTACAAGGTTATCAGAAAAATCAGCTTCAGCATACCACTTGGAATTCCAGTCCTTGATGATGCCGACTCTCATGCCATGAGGATTAACTTTCTGTCCCATAGTGCCCTCCTATTATTTCTCGTTCAGAACTACAGTAATGTGGCTTGTTCTCTTTAAGATACGATAAGCTCTACCCTGTGCTCTCGGTTTGATTCTCTTCATGGTAGGTGCCTGGTTAGCGTAGCACTCCTCTACGTACAGGTTACCTGCCTTCATTCCATTATTGTTCTCTGCGTTAGCTACTGCAGACTCAAGCAGCTTCTTGATTAAAGAAGATGCATATCTCGGATTGTAAGTTACAATACCAAGTGCAGTTGCCACGTCCTTGCCTCTAATGGCATCTAATACAAAACAAGCCTTCTGAACAGAAACTCTTGCATAAGAAAGGGTTGCAGATGGTCTGGTGTCCTTCTGCTCATTTCTTGCTCTCTTAATTTGGGATCTATGTCCTTTTGCCATGACTTGTGTTACCTCCTTTCAAGTATATCCGATTAACGTTTGCTCTTCTTGTCGTCCTTGCCGTGACCTCTAAAGGTTCTGGTAGCAACGAATTCGCCCAGCTTATGACCTACCATATCCTCGGTAACATATACCGGAACATGCTTTCTTCCGTCATGAACTGCAATTGTATGTCCAACCATCTGCGGGAAGATTGTAGAACGACGAGACCAGGTCTTAATAACCTGCTTCTGTCCCGCTGCGTTCATAGCGTCTACCTTCTTCAGTAAACTCTCGTCAGCAAATGGTCCTTTCTTTAATGAGCGAGCCATAGGTTTTAACCTCCTTAATTCGATTCAATATCGGACGAAATTACTTTGTTAAAGCCTTTCCGTCTCTTCTTCTTACGATCAGCTTATTGGATGCCTTCTTCTTAGATCTGGTCTTCAGACCCAGTGCAGGCTTACCCCAAGGTGTACACGGACCTGGACGTCCAACCGGAGCACGTCCCTCACCACCACCGTGTGGATGGTCATTCGGGTTCATAACAGAACCACGAACTGTTGGGCGGATACCCATGTGACGCTTACGTC
>CAUCWU010000206.1 GCA_958446555.1 uncultured Lachnospiraceae bacterium
TTTGTTATTACCTCTTTTTTACGCTGATGAAGGGTGATAAGGTTGTCAAGGGTACTCGAATTTCTAGCTTGGAAGGGAGATACGGAAAAGTCACAATGATTCCATTTACTGGGCATGTAAAGTCAGAAATATTTACTGGCGAAATTGTGCCTGGAGGGGTCGATGTACAAATTGAAAATGCAGCAGGAAATCGAAACATGTGTGCAAAGTACATGTTTCGTGGCACAGATAAAGAAGGAAAAGAATGCTCTTTGTTTGTGGAAAATAATGGATATGTTTCTAGGACAGAACTACAAAAAGAATATGTGGATGCATTTCCTCGTTTTATTACAGACAGTAAGATACTAGGAGAATATCTAAGTCAGCCACGTTTTAGATCAGAGGTTTGGGGAACACAAAAAGGTGTAGAAGTTCGTGTATATGATGTTGTTCAAGCGATTGATTAGTAAGGATTGATTAGTAAGGGTTTGAATGGAGAGGTAGTGAGCTATCAAATTAGGAAGAGTACCATATTGATAAGAGTTATTATGCAAGCAGAGAAATGTGCTTTTTTTGCGGGAAAACCGAAAATGGAAATTATTCTTGGCAGGCGTTTTCATATGGAAATTGGATTAGAAATTTAAAGAAAGAGACAAGTACAGGTATAGATAGTGTATTTTTATTGGATGGAGATTATTATGGAAATTTTGAAATTCTTTTTCCACCAATGATTTGAGTTTGATACACTGTTAAAAGAAAAGTGAAATGTGTTTTTACAAATTGCGGGAAAGAAAATAATTGATGTGTCTTTATTGGTTCTGTTTTGGCAGCTTACTGATTCCGATACTCAGTCGGTGTCATCTTTAACTGTCTCTTAAATGTACTGCAAAATACACTTTCACAGGAAAAGCCAGCTTGGTAGCAGATGTCCTTTATCGAAAGCTGTGAGTTTTTTAGCAGATATTTTGCAGTATTAATGCGAATATTGATCAGATATTCATGAGGTGTGAAGCCAGTTTCCTTTCGAAAAGATCGAATAAAATGGTACTGACTCAACCCGGCAACTTGTGCCAA
Source organism: uncultured Lachnospiraceae bacterium (assembly GCA_958446555.1). GTDB lineage: Bacteria > Bacillota > Clostridia > Lachnospirales > Lachnospiraceae > Anthropogastromicrobium. The sequence continues at coordinate 1,054 of CAUCWU010000206.1, forward strand.
TTCATCAATAGAAATATCCTCTGCAAAATGCTCACCAATATAGGAGATCACGCGCTCAGACATAGGACGATCAGAGGTGTCAATTGAGATTGGTGAATAGAGAAGGAAGGTGGTAAGGATATCGTTTATGTATTTTGATAAAAGCGCCTCCCTTACCGGCTTTCCCTCAGAAAAAACATGATAAATCTCAGTCAGCTTGTTTACAGTTGGATGCGGATCGGTCAAATAAAAGACATTCCCCAGGCGTGAGGCAATCGAATTGTAAAAATTGCGGGCAGTCACGCCGTCAAAATGGCACCAGAGGACCTCACAGTCAGTCTCGGTATGGTAAGAATGAGGACGATAGCAATCAAGAAACACAAAGCTTCCTTCGCCAGCGATTTCCTTTTTACCATTGAAATCCAAGTGCAGATTGCCATGCAGAATATAAATTAAAAGAAAACTATCATAGGAATCTCGATGTAGTGTATATCCGGCATCATAAAAAAAGTGACCAGTATAGAGTGGATAAAAGAACATCGTCTGAGCAGTCACGCTAGGCATATAGACAAAATAGTCAGATTCAGCGGATACAAAATCTTCACAGGACTTCATAAAAAATACCTCTCAGCTATTAGTGATTATTCAGTCTCTGCTTCACTTTCCATTTCGTTGGTGCTCATACCAGAGACGCTTGTGATTCCCTCACCCATATTTGGGTGTTTGTTTGAATAGATTTGGTCGGTAGCGAAAATAATAAGAAGAATACCGCCGCCTCCATAAGTGCCCCTTTCTTTATTCAAAATGAAAATTGATGACCATGATCTCGCTGTCAGTTCCGACACGCATATCAGGTCCATAGACACCAACACCAGAGGTGACAAAGCTGTACATGCCGTCAACCTGCTTCATTCCCCAATAATTTTCCCAGGCAAAAGGTTGTACGATTGTCAGTGGGAAAAACTGGCCTGCATGTGTGTGACCGGACAGCAAAACATCCACACCGTGGGCAGCATAGTCAGACAGATGATCTGGCTCGTGGCTGATCATCATAAGTGGCATAGAAGGATCAAGATCCTTTGTAAGTTCATCAAGTGACGCACGGCTTGGTGCACCGTTTCCAGTTCTCTCTTCGTCAAGACGACCGGTCAGATAGAAGCTGTCGGCGATCACAGTTGTCTCATCCTCAAGCATATGGATATTGCTCTTTTCAAGAAACTCATCCATTCTTGGATCTCTCGGCGCACTCTTGTCAGATGAAATCGGGAAGCCTGCGACAAGTGTTTCTGTCACGTCGTGGTTTCCAAAGACCGCGTAGACACCGTAGGTGGTGTTGATCTGACTTAGAATCTCCTCAAGGCGCTCAGGGTCTTCAAGTGCGTCGTAGTTGTTATCGAAGATATCACCGGCAATGACAACAATGTCAGCATTTTCAGAATTGATTGCAGTCACCATATCCTGAATCTGATCGCAGCCAACGCTGTAGCCCATATGAAAATCACCAAGCAAAATCATTTTGAGATCACTCATATTGCCAGCGCTTTTTGAAATCGTTACATCATAGCTTGAGGTTGTGAGTATCTTCGCGTGAACGCATCCGTAAACAGTAAAGCAAACGCTAAGCGCAAAGACAAGAGAACCTAATATTGTGTGGAATAGAGCACTTGCAAGAAGTTTTTTCAGATTCTTCAAGCCAAGTGAGATCAGTTTCAAAAGCAGTAGCAGAATATCGGCTACAAGAATAAAGAAGATTAGGTAAATCAGGAAGCCGTGTTCCGGAAGAAATTTACCTAGAAAGATACTGGTAGCAAAGATCAGTATCAGCACGCAGACAACAATGTTGAAAGCGTGGCGTTTTGGCAGGTTCATCTTTTTCGTCCATCTGCAAAAAGACCACATCACGTAGACGCAGAGGATGATATAGACAGCTAGCATAAACCATTTGAGCATAAGTCCCCTCCAAAAGAATTAATTTGTTTTTAACAGTTCGATTTTACAAAAGCTTATGGAGAAAGTCAACGAAATCGCAAATAAAATGGAGAAAAATGGAATTTATATCTTTTTTTGAATACTATATTGCAATATAGAATAGTATGTGATATGATACAGACAACAAAGATGAAGATAAGGAGGTGAGCCGATGAATGCGCAGTTTAAAAAGGGAGCACTGGAACTATGTGTGTTGTCGCAGCTTGCTCTTCGCGATCAGTATGGTTACGAGCTGACCGAGGCAATTTCAAAAGAGATGAAGCTTGCGGCAGGTACCCTGTATCTGATTTTAAAGCGGCTAAAAGATGAGGAGTATGTGGAGACCTATCTTGTCGAGGCAGGAGAGGGACCAGCCAGAAAGTATTATCATTTGACAGTTAAGGGTTGGGCATATCAGGAGCAGTTAAAGAAGGAATGGATGGACTTTACAGCGGCGGTAGAGCGATTAATTAGTTGTCCAGAGGAAGACTAATCAAAGAAAGGTGGTAGTATTATGAAAAAGGATGAATTTTTATCAGCAGTGAAGAATGTATTATCGGGAATGGACGAGGATTTGGCAGCAGATATCTTAAATGACTACGAGACTCACTTTAAAGAGGGCATGGAGAATGGAAAGAGCGAGGAGGAGATCTGCGAGGAGCTTGGCAATGTCGAAGAGATTAAGCAGGCATTTCTTGAAGAAAATCCGAACCATGCAGTGGCAAGACCAGTAGTTGAGCCGGCAGAAAATACACAGATTCAGCCAACTGTGAAACCACTAGCAAAGGCATCTAACGAAGATTCTGAGGATATCTATAACCGTGCGTATCCAGGGATTCAGCGCGTATTTGCACAGCTAATTAGTGCCGATATCAAGATTTCAAAAAGCAATACAAACAGTGTTGGTATGTCAGTGACGGGAAAACGGACAGAGGATGTGGAAGCATTAAAGGAAACCCTTAATGTCACAGCTTCTGTCGGCACTCTTACAATTCGCCAGGAAAAGAAAATGCAGATCGCCTCACACGGGGTAGCATGGTTGTTTGGTGGATTCCGTTCAGCGGATTGTTGCATCCATATTAAACTGCCAGAAGCGTTTCCACAGGCACAGATTAAAAATATCAGCGGAGATATTGTGGCAGAGGGTGTGGACTGCGAGAATTTATTAATTCAAACTGTCAGCGGTGATGCGAAGGTGGAAGCGTATAAGGCAGAGCATTTAGACGTGGCAAGTACGAGTGGTGATATCAAAGTTGTGCTTGATGAAAACAGACAGTGCAAGGTGAAGAGTACGAGCGGAGACTGTTCGGTGACGATTGGAAACCATTCAGCTGCAGAAATTACAAGCACAAGTGGCGATATCTCAGTTCACTATCTCGGTGGCAAGGGACTTGAGATGACACTTTCTACTGTGAGTGGTGATGTGTCAGCAAATTGTGGCGGTGTTTCCTACGGTGGAAAAAAGAAAGTATCAGCAAGCTACGGTGAGATGGACAGTAGTGTCAAGGCATTCACTGTGTCAGGTGATTTGATGGTGAGGGATCATTAAGTGATCAACTATTACTTGATTTTGCACAAAAGCACCTGCATTGTATTCAACTGTCACTTCAACTATAATACAAGCATCCATTGAAAAAACGGAAACGAAAACGGGGTCAGGCGTGAGCTGACCCCGAGATTTTTTCGCAAGTGCATCGGCAAAAGAGCCAAAAAAAGCCTCAAAATTTAGTCGTTTCGTCAATATGTTAACCGGTTGACAGAATGGGCTGATTATGTATATACTTATCCTATCAGTTAGAAACGAAATAAGATCTGCCAGATGATTTTTCAAAACGAAAATACAGTTACAGGGGCAGAATTAGATAGCAAAAAGAAAGAGGAGAGCATATGATCAGCGAAAAATTAATGAAAGCAAGAGCCTATGAGGCAGAAAACGAGAAGAAAATCACGCCAGAAATGCGCCCGGTATTTCATTTAACACCGCGCGTGGGTTGGATGAATGACCCAAATGGTTTTTCCTATTATAAGGGACAGTACCATATGTTTTATCAGTATTATCCATATAA
>CAUCWU010000207.1 GCA_958446555.1 uncultured Lachnospiraceae bacterium
TTATTCCAATTTCGTGTTTGAACTGGGGCTAATGATCCAGTGTGGACTCAATTTAAGAACTGCTTGGAGTCGGCTAACAGCCGAATATGAACAAAAACAGAGCAAATGCATGGGTTATAGGAGATATCTTTTTGAGGAGATGCTTGTCACCCGAAACCAGATAGAGGCAGGGGAAAGTGAAGCTGCGGCATATGGGGCATTTGGAAGGAGGTGTAAAGAACAATGCTACTTGCGTTTAGGGAGCAGTCTTGAGCAAAATGTGCGTCAGGGAATTTCTGGTCTTGAGCAGATGTTAGATGCAGAGCTGACACAGGCGCTTGAACAGAGAAAAAATCAGGCACTTCAGGAGGGGGAACGGATGGAGACGAAAATGTTGTTTCCGATGTTTCTTTTGTTGGCACTGGTGATGGCAATCCTAATGATACCGGCATTTATGAGTATGTAATAATAGTGCTGATGATACTGGTATTTATGAGTATGTGACAGATAAGCTTGGATACGATGATAAAAAGAAGGGTGGTATTTGATATGAAAAAAGGAAAGATTTTATTGAAACGAATTGGAAAATGTGTTGTGGGAAGTTTGAAAAGAGTAAAGAATGATACAAGAGGTGTTACAACTGTCGAAGTAATTTTGGTGTTGGTTGTGCTATTGGCGATTGTTGTGATCTTTAGAGAGCAGCTGACTGCGATCGTGACCAATATATTTAGCCATGTAAACAGCACAGTGAATGAACTGTATGGATAATGAGAAAGAGAAAAAGAGCCAGCATAACCGTATTTTTGTCACTGCTTCTTGTGCTGTTTATTGGGTTTATCATGGCAATGACCGAGCATGCAAGAATAGGTGGCCTTAAGCAGCGCTTGACCAGTGCACTCGACTCAGCAATGGATTCGCTATTTTCGATGTATGATCGAGAGCTTCTGGATGAATTTGATTTGGTGCTTTTAAATGAAAATGGATTGAGTGATAACAAAGACCCGGAAGAGGTTCTAACTGAGTATTTAACTAAAAATATCAATTCAAAACAAGACCATTTGCTGCTGTCAGGGAATTTGTATCGGGCTACAGATTGTTCGACTGAAGTTGAAAATACCGTTTCCATCGTTGAAAACGAAGGCGAATTGTTTGCTCGCAGTGTGCTTGAATTTATGAAATATCGAACGCTTGGAATTGCAATTGACAAAGTGCAAGAGCAATTGGACGATCTAAAAACAGGCGAGAATGCCAAAAAACAGGCAGAGGATGAAAAAAAGCAGGATAAAGAGAACTTTGATAAGGCATTTTCGGAGAAAACAAAGGAAGATCAAGAGCAGTATGAGAAGGAGTTAGGCGATAGTTGGTTAGATAAAGTCGAAAAACTGAAAGAGGATGGTTGGCTTAGTTTTGTTCTTCCATTCGATCAGGTGGCATCTGCCTACGAGATCACAGCAGGAGATCTTCCGTCGAAGTGGAGAACAGTAAATTTTACTTGGTACCATTCGGCAATCGGGGAAATAGAAGAAAATTTTCTATTTACAGAGTATCTTCTTGAACACTGTCGATGTTTTACCAGTCCTGCTAAGACAAAGCAAATGGCATATGAGTTGGAGTACATACTAAATGGAAAGACCACGGATAAAGAAAATTTAAAAGCAACAGTCAATTCGCTTCTTTTGCTTCGAGAAGGGATGAATTTGTTTTCGGCAATGAAGGATCAAGTGCTTTCTGGTCAAGCAGAGGCGGCAGCGACAGCTCTTGTCGGCTGGATGGGTGTGTATCCAGCTATCAAGTTGACACAGTTTGCAATGCTGACAGGATGGTCATTTGCAGAATCCATTGTGGATGTGCGGACCCTATTAAGTGGTGGTCAGATTCCAATTATAAAGAATGCGCAAAGCTGGTCTTTATCACTTTCACAGATTGCCGATTTTTTGGATGGAGATTTGCTTTTGACAGCGAAGGAACAGGATGGTCTGACATACAATGATTATCTGAGACTTTTGCTATATGCACAGGGGCGAAGTGATCGAAGATACCGAACAATGGATGTTATTCAGCTTCGAATCAGAGAAAAAAATCCTGATTTTTCAATGGTCGATTGTATAGGGGCAGTGGAAGCCTCAGCTAAAATGAAAGTATCTCCTATTTTTTATAATTTTGGATCAAATTATGAGCTATCCTGTGGGCAGAGCCGAATGTATTAAAGGAGGCATAGAATGAAGTGGGCAGCCAGCCAAAGAAAAACAATCAAAAAAAAGTCCAGGTATCAGCCATTTTGTTTTTTCATTGGCTGGCATTCCTATAAAGCATCGCTTACGGTTGAGGCGAGTATTGTACTTCCGATTTTTTTGAGTGTCATCATGGCGATGCTATCATTTTTTGAAATTTTACAAATTCAGACGCGCATTCAGCAGGGAATGAAGGAGGCCGTCACAAAGGCTTCTGGATATTATTATTTGTTGGAAAATTCAGAAAAAGCAGACGAAATTGGAACAGAGGATGCCGATGATCTTGCAGCTATCTTGGTGCAGGGTGGAATTACAGCAGTCTATCTAAAACAAAAGCTTTTGTACTCGGTTGGCAGAGATTTCTTAGATCGATCATGGATTTCAGGTGGGCAAAATGGACTTACCATACTTGGCTCGCGTTTTCCAGATGATCAAGGAAACTTAGACCTTACTGTGAGCTATCGTGTGAAGGTGCCATTTTTGCCTGCAAATGTTGGAAATCTTCTTCTAACACAGAGAGAATGTCAGCGTGTTTGGAGCGGAAATAGGGCACCGACAGGAGATGATGGGCAAGATGAAGAAGAGACAAAGGAAGATCAGATTGTCTACATAACAGAGACGGGCAGTGTCTATCACACCAATTTGGATTGCTCCTACCTAAAGCTTTCTGTTCAGCAAATCCGTCACAATGAGGTGGTAAATTATCGAAGTGAGGATGGAAGCAAATATTATGCATGTGATCGTTGCGAAAAGGGAGGAAGTGGCTTCTGGGTCTATATTACGTCCAGTGGTAATCGTTTTCATACTGATCCAAATTGCTCGGCTCTAAGGCGAAATGTGCGGTCTGTATGGCTGTCAGAGGTTCCAGATCGGCATTGCTGTAGTCGCTGTGCAAAAGGAGAAAAAGGGACAGATGGAGGAATATCATGACACAGCTTCGATGGAGTGTTCTTCTTTTGGTTTTTCTTTTTCCAACGGCAACAGATTTATTATTTAAAGAGGTTTCTTCCATATGGCTCGTTGGATGCACAGTGCTTGCACTAATTTGGAATCTTTTTTGTGGATTTGATATTCTGAGGCTTGTTTTATGCTTGATTCCCGGAATGCTTCTTTGGGTGTTGTCATATTTAAGCAGAGGAATTGGATTTGGTGATGTACTCGTAGCGTTTTTACTTGGAGTGATAGCTGGTTTTCAGATGAGTTTAGAAATTTTGTTTGGAGGTAGTATTCTTTGCTTAGTTGCGCAGATTCTTTTGATGACAAAAAACAGTGTAAGACAATTACAGATAAAAAAAGAGAAAAACAAATTTCAGAGCGAAATGCCATTTGTTCCATGGATTCTCGTGTCAATTTGTCTCAATTGGATTCTTCAAGCTGTATTTTCTTAGAAAATAAAGGATTTGAAGTTCATGAAGTAGCAAGCAAAGAAAAAACAGGCATATTTGGTTATGTAACGGCAAGCTTTACAGTGGAAGCAAGCTTAATTATGATTACAGTGATCATGGCGATTTTTCTATGCATTTACTATGGGTTTATTCTTCATGACAAGACAATTTTAGAGGAGGCTTCTTGGCAGGCAGCGCAAAAAGCAGTCCTTTCTGTAACAGAAAATAGCAACATGGAAAACGGTGTCTTCGATTGGGAGGAACTTCAAAAGAAGGGGCTTTTATGGCGACTTTCACAGAATTCAGTAGTAGATCCGCAAATCGTGAGTACATATATGGAAAAACGAATTACAGGTGAATTATTTGCCTGTGATGAGCCAGTGATTCAAGTGGTATCGAAGGCGGGAAGTGTGCGAATTTCCTATCAGGCGCAGATACGTTTACCTCTTTTTTCTGCGATGCGACTTTTTGGTGTGCCATCAAGTTTGTCTGGGAGTGTGCAAGTGAAGGAGTCCAAACAAGAAGAGTTCATTCGATTGGTCAGAGGAATCATGAAGGATAAAGAGGAAAAGGAAGATCAGGATGGATAAAATACGATGACTGAGAAGGAGAGAGAATGATGTTAAGCAAGAAATAGAAAAATAAGTCATAAAGCAATAATAAAAATGTTAGAACTATCATAGATCCCAGAATGGAGGTGATAAAATGGCTAAGATGGAGGTTTCTTATAGCAGGCAGCTCGATTATCAATATATGATGATAGATGCAGGTGAGGATGTGGTGACAGATTATCGGCTGTCAATGCTTGTTCACAATCGAATCACTGGTTTTTTGCCGGTGCATATACAGCAGATGAATGGAAAGAGCACGCTCAGTTATGAAATTACGTCTCTTGAAGCACTTCCAGCGTTTTTAGCAGCCAGAAAAATCACCTACAATGAGATTGTATCCTTGCTGCTACAGTTTTGTAGTGCAGTTCAGGAGGTAGGGAGATATCTTCTGGATGGAGAGGGAATTTTACTTGAGCCAGAATATATTTATGTATCGAAAAGTCTAGAACAGGTACGCTTTTGTTATTATCCGTATCAGCATACACCTCTGTATCAGTCGGTCAATGTCCTTTGCAGATTTCTAATTGATCACATTGATTATGATGATCGCAAAAGTCTTGAATTGGCATATGGATTGTTTCAGGAAAGCTTAAGGGAAAATCTTTCCATTCGTGCAATTGTGGGCTGTATTACCACTAAATTAGACGAAAAAACACAGGATGAGGATGGTACAGATGAATTGGCAAAAACGGCTTATAAGGGTGAGGGCGATACAGTCTCTAGAACACAGGCAATTTCTAAGGATAGTATGGCTGATCGAATGAAGTCAGTTTCAAAAAACAGATATATGACAAATGCGCAGCAAAGTAAAGAAAATGCACCCCAAAATTTGGAAGAAACAAATGAATCATCACC
>CAUCWU010000208.1 GCA_958446555.1 uncultured Lachnospiraceae bacterium
CCGTCTAATATACCAAAAAAAGTTTTGTTTGTCCACTGCCTGTGCCGGATAAATTTGGTAGCTACCAAGGCAGATCTCACCAAGCCAATAGGATACCTCGCCACAATTTTGTGTCGGTACGACGGGTGCTGCAAGCTCTTGTCGTGCCCGAATGCGAATTTCAATTTTGTCTCCAGCTTTTGCCAAAACTTGATAGAATTTGGGCGCTGCCTTGCAGACAAGCTCGACCTCTGAGGCTTCCTCTTTTGACCAGTCGTAGACACCTCCAATTACTTTTGCTTTCATTTTGGGAATCGTCGGTGTCGTAAGCTTTGTTGTCTCAAAGTCTGCGAGCCCGTATTTCATCAGCTTTTTTGTATCTGACCACTTGTAGCTTTTATTTCCAGGCCAGCCACATGCAAGAAGCGATACAATGTAGAGCCGCCCATCGCGTTCAAGTGCCCCGACATAGCAATATCCTGCCTTCCCAGTAAAACCAGTTTTTCCAGTGAGCGCACCGTCCATCATCTGCAAAAATGCATTGTGATTGTAGACAGAGAAGCTTCTAAGACCTGTGCAGTCGGTAAACGTATAATTTGCTGTCTGTGTGATTTTTAAAAATTCTTTGCTCTTTGGCGACGTTCGAATACAATAGCGAAGAATGAATGCCAACTCTCTTGCTGTTGTATAATGAGCTTCATCGTCTAACCCATTTGGCGTGACAAAATGAGTCTGACTAAGCCCAATTTCTTTTGCTTTTTTGTTCATCAAAAGAGCAAATTCTTCTACACTTCCGGCTACCGCCTCTGCCAGAATCACAGCTGAATCATTATGGCTTTCTAGCATCAGCGAATACAATAGATCCTCACAGGTAAACTCCCACCCTGCCTGCACACCTAAACGAACCTGAGGCTGGGAGGCTGCATAGGAAGATACCTTACAGGTTTGATCTAGCTTCATCGTCTCAAGAACTAAAATACAGGTCATAATCTTTGTTGTACTTGCCATTGGAAGGCATTCATCTGCCTCTTTTCCATACAAAAGCCTACCTGTATTGCCATCGATCAGCGCTGCTGATCGCGCATAGAGTGCGTTTGGGTCCGGCTTTTGGTTCTCTCCCACTACACTTTGCGCCATCAATAAAATGATTGTAAGAAAAATAATAAAACTTCTTACAATCTGCGTTTTGTTATATGCTTCTATCTTGCTCACCTGCCGCATTTTCTTCTAGGTTAGCTTATGCGAGCAGGTAAGCATTTATGAAATCTCTGACAAGATGTTTTGTTAGAAATCCTTTGTCTCATAATAGAGAGTCGCTATATAGCTACATCCCTTCCATGTAGGCTCGCTTCCCACTTCCTCCATCGAAAGACGCCATTCTAACCACAACTCTTCTGCTGCAAGAGCCATATGACACATCACAATTCCAATACCAAGAAGATTTAGCTCTTTCATGCGCTTTGTCTGCATAAGATTATCCTTCTTCATAAAAATATGAATTTTTCCTTGCTGAAGCTGAAAGCGCCACGGCTGAAGATTCAGTGCAGATGGTGCAAGTCTGGCTGCCTCTAAAATTTTTCTTGCATTTTGCTCTGCCACCGGTGGCTGTTCGACAAGCTCTGTGAGCTTTTTTCGGGCAGACGGCTTTTTGGCTGCTGAGACAGCAGCCCTTCCAAATGCCACTACAATCATCGGTCTATACTGATCAAGATCTGCCTTTTGCTTCGCATCGCCTAGATAACAGGTTGCAAACCCTTTTGATACCAAATACAGTACAATCTGCTCCATCACATATCCAGCATTGACTGCTGCAAATGAATGTTCCTTTGCAGAAAGGACCAAATAATAGGGTGCCTGTACCAAAAACATTCCTTTAAATACATGCTTCTGCGTATTATAGGCTTCAACAACTGCAATTCGATAGGCAGCCTGCGGATGCAGAGGTGCCAACGATTGAATAAAGCAATTGATCTGCTTCATGATACGAGGATCAATCGCCGTCATCTGAAATTTTCTGACAGAACGGCGTTTACCTATTGCTTCGTATTGTGTCATAGTTCACCAGCCTTTCAGACAAGTGCTTCTAATTCTTCTACTAAACTGCCAAACAATGCCAGCGCATCTCTCACCGGCTTTTCGGTCGTCATATCGACACCTGCCATCTTTAACAGATCGATCGGATCCTTGCTGCAGCCGCCCTTTAAAAAGCTCATATACGCATCCACTGCCGGCTTTCCTTCCTTAAGAATCTTTGCTGACAATGCAACTGCTGCCGAATATCCGGTTGCATACTGATAAACATAGAATGGCGTATAGAAATGCGGAATGCGCATCCACTCATAGGCAATTAAATCATCACTTACCATATCTGGTCCAAAATACTTCTTATTTAATTCCAGATACATCTGGCTAAGAGAGTCAGCTGTCAACGGCTTTCCCTGTGCACAGTACTCGTGCGCAAGCTTCTCAAACTCTGCAAACATTGCCTGACGGAACAAGGTTCCCTTGAAGCTATCAAGATAGTGATTTAACAGATACTTTCTCTGCTCCTTATCGGTTGTCTTCTCAAGAAGATCATGCATCAAAAGTGACTCATTACAGGTAGATGCTACCTCTGCAACAAAAATCTTATACTCTGCATACGCATAGTCCTGTGTACTTCTAGAATAATAAGAATGGATGGAATGACCCATCTCATGAATCAAAGTAAATACACTGTCTAGATTTCCTGTATAATTCATCAGGATAAACGGCTGGGAATCGTAGCAGCCCCAAGAGTAGGCGCCACCCTTCTTTCCAGTGTTTGGATAAATATCCATCCAACGATTGTCAAAGCCTTCGCGAACATGTGATAAATAATCCTCTCCCATTGGCTTTAATGCATCCAGAACCATCTGCTTTGCCTGCTCAAATTCATAGCTTTGATTCTGTGTCGCAAAGATTGGGGTGTAGACATCATACATATGAAGGGAATCAACTCCCAACACCTTCTTTCGAATTGCTACATAGCGGTACATCATCGGAAGTGCCTCATGGACAGCCTGGAGTAAATTGTCATAGACACTCTCCGGAATGTTGGAATCGGCCAGATACATCGCACGGGCTGATGAATAGTTTCTAGCATCGGCATAGAACTTAGCCTGCTTTAAATTTGCTGCATAGATTGCTGCAAATGTATTTTTTAAGCTGCCAATCTGACTGTACAGTGTGGTGAAAGCACCCTTTCTAACCTCTCTGTCTGCTGACTCCAGATAAGAAATGTAAGTGCTATTGGTAAGCGGAAGGTGTCTTCCATCGGAAAGTGCAATATCCGGATACTTCATATCGGCATTCATTAACACTGTAAAAATGTCATCCGGTGCAGAGGCAATATCGCCAGCTGCTGCCAAAAGTGCCTCTCTTCCTGCATCAAGTGTATGCTCCTGTCCGCGAAGCATCTCTGTAATCTTTCTCTCATAGTATGCCATCTTCGGATTGCTCTTCACAGCATCCTCTAATGCTTCTTTGCTAAAGGAGAGAATCTCTGGTTCAACAAATGCGCATGCTGCACCAAGCTTTACGCTAATCGAACTTGCTTTTGCTGCCATTGTCTGATAGAAGCCGTTCGTTGTGTCCTGATCCAAACGCATTCTCGCATAGACGAGAAGCTTGCCAAGACGACGTGTCAAACCATAATAGGCATCCAATACAGCTGGAATCTGTTGAATATCAGACGTGATTGCACCGGTAAGTTTGGCAAACTCCTGAATATCCTTTTCAAGAGACTGATAATCAGCCTCCCACAGCTCGTCGTTTGCATAAACGCTCTCCAGATTCCATGTATCCTTTACAGCAATTTCATTTCTATTCTTTACTTCCATTTCGGTTCCCCTTTCAAAAACTATATCTATTTTATGATACCTCTAAAGCTTAGGTATTTCAACTTACAAAATTTTTAAGATAGTCTTTCAGTTTAGCGAGATCTGAGAAGACCCCTTCGCACAGCCCCCTTGTCTCTTCGTCCGGCTCACTTAAATCCGGAATCATGAAAACTCTGCATCCGGCTGCGGCTGCTGATCGAACGCCGTTTGGCGAATCTTCGACTGCAATACAGTCAGAAGGCGCACGTCCTGCTTTCTCACAAGCGAGCAGATAAATATCTGGCGATGGCTTTCCTTCTTTTACCATTACAGCGCTGATTAACTCGTCAAAGTATGGAGTCAAACCAGTTTTATCAAGATAACGCTTTGTGCGCTCAAGATCGGTTGCTGTCGCAATCATACAGCGAATGCCTTTTTCTTTTAACCAAGAAAGAAGTTCTTTGGCTCCCGGCTTTACTTCTATACCGTCATGCGTAAGCATTTCTTCCATGATTTTCTTTCGATAGGCGCGAATTTCATCATATGGAAACCCTTTTCCATACTTTTCTTCAAAATATCGATATACATGCGGTCGTCCAAGACTTCGAAGATCTAATGCTTCTTCTCTTGTGATTTTATAGCCAAATTTTGTGATCGCCTCGTACCAACACACATTGTAGTACTTTTCTGTATCGATCAGTGTTCCATCCATATCAAAGAAAATGGTATCCATGCAGTTTCTCCTTGCTATCTTCCTGATTCTATTCAAAAACTGTGCAAAAAAATGTGCTTACCTTTTGTTTTCACAGTCTAACTATCATCATACCGAACTTTTCATTTCTTTGCAAGGGTGTTCTCTCACAAATATCGAGTATAAAGCCGTTTCATTTTGTGCATCCTTTTTTTAGGACGTGTCTGTACACCAGATGCGGCACGACTCACAGCGGCAAGCGTTTGCTGCGGAAAGGAAGGATACAGATGGCAGGCTACAAAGTGGAAATCTGCGGAGTCAATACGGCAACGTTGCCTCTGCTTGACAACAGTGAGAAGGAAACTTTGTTCCACCGAATCAAAAATGGAGATCAACAGGCGCGTGAGCTTTACATTACTGGAAATTTACGTCTTGTTTTAAGTGTGATTGGCCGCTTTTCTTCAAGTGGTGAAAATATTGATGATTTGTTTCAGATCGGCTGCATTGGCTTAATGAAAGCAATTGACAATTTTGATCTTAGTCATCAG
>CAUCWU010000209.1 GCA_958446555.1 uncultured Lachnospiraceae bacterium
AAATTTGTCTATTATCCAGGTGCTGTTATGTGCAATCTGTTTTTAGCAGATGAGATTAACCGTACTTCACCGAAGACACAGTCTGCTCTTCTTGAGGTTATGGAGGAGGGAACCGTAACAATCGATGCGGTAAAAAGAGAGGTTCCACAGCCATTTATGGTAATTGCAACTGAGAACCCGACAGGCTCCTCTGGAACTCAGCTTCTTCCAGAATCACAGCTTGACCGTTTTATGGTTCGTATGTCTCTTGGTTATCCAAGTCAGGCAGACGAGATTTCCATGATGAAGAGTAAGAAAGAGTATTCAGTGGATGATATTCCGTCTTCTTTGACTGTCAATGATATTTTAGAGATGAAGAAGGAAGTTGAGAAGGTATTCATTCATGATTTGATTTATCAGTATACAACTGATCTTGTCAATGCAACTAGAAAGCATCAGTATTTAAGCCTCGGTGTCAGTCCAAGAGGAACACTTGCTTTGATTCATATGGCAAGTGCACATGCTTACCTTCAGGAACGTGACTATGTGGTTCCAGCCGATGTGGCAGCTGTATTTACCGATGTCTGTGCGCATCGTCTGATCTTAAACACCAAGGCGAAGGTTGGCGGTCTGACAGCAGAAGGTATTCTGGAGCAGATCTTAAAGCTGATTCCTCAGCCAAAGGCAAAATAAAGGCAGGCGGACCTTGTAGGAGCGTGTCCTATAGGGTCCGTGTTTACTTTTTGTAAAACGATTCGTAAAAACGATAGAAAAGCATATGGAGAGTTTATGTGGGGAAGAAAAATTGTCTATGTATTGCTGATATTGATCACATCATATGTTGCTTTGATGTATGAGGGACCGGTTCCAGGTGTATTTTTGGCATTTGAATTGTTACTTCCAATTGTATTGTTTGCATTGACCTGGTATCAGAAAAAATGCGTTGAGGTAAAGATTGGTCATGGCCCTCAGGTTGCAGACTGTGAAGAGAAAATTGAGATCCCGCTTCGTGTCCAGAACAATGGTTGGTTGCCGATAACAGATGCGTCAGTGCGCGTTACAGTTAGCAATACGTTAGATGGAGAAAAGGAATCCTATGATATCAATCTGCGCGCACCAGCGAAAACAACGGTCAGTGTGCCGTTTACATTCTGTTCCACCTACTGTGGTGTTGTAAAAATTTCATTTAGCCGGATTGTACTATTTGATTATCTGAGATTGTTTCAGAGAAAAAAGCAGTTTCTGACAGAGACAGAGTGTGTGGTGATGCCACACCTATTGGATTTGCAGGTGGCAGTAACCGATGCCTGTCGTAGCTTTGACAGTGACAGTGAAGAATATGATAAGCATCATGCAGGAGATGATCCGGCAGAGATCTATCAGATTCGAGAGTTCAGACAGGGAGATAAGATGTCGAGAGTCCACTGGAAGATGACAGCCAGATTGGATCAGATGATGATTAAGGAACTGTCAAGACCAATCAGTGACTCAGTTGGAATCTTTTTGGATCTTCGTTATCAAACGATTGAGGAGATTCAATCGGTATATGATCTGTGTTATTCGCTGTCTGCTGCTCTTTGCTTTCAGGAATGTCACCATCATCTAATCTGGTATTCACAGGACGGTGACGGAGGCTTTGAGGAGCATCTGATTAAGGGAATGGATGACATTACTGCTGTCATGAGTAAGCTTCTTGTCAGTGCAAAGAGAACTGAGCAGCTGTACTGGGAGGAGTATAAAAGCAGTAGACCATCACCGCTGTATCGAGTGATTGCGATCAGCTGCATGGATACCAACAAAGATGAGCAGCTTAGTGGCTTTTTGTCATCAGATGGTACGAAAAAATCAATTCTAACAATCAATGAGATTCATGAGTTGATTGAGATATAAGAATTCAAATGAGGAGGAACTTCATGGAGAATGAAGAGAAGGGCATTCTAGTCGAGCAGGTTGTCTCTGCTGACAGAATCCGAACTCACGGTAAGTTTCATGAGCAGTTATTTTTACTGCTTCGTTTTCTCTATTTTCTGATCGGAATGCTTGGCGTGGTGCTTGGAATTGCGCTTACTTATGAAATCGAACTCAATTACCTACTTCTTGTAGTGGGAACTGTGTTAATCTGCCTTCTGATGACGGCAGCATGGGAGCTTCCAATTAGCCGAGTGATTAGCTGGTCAGTTGTGCTAGGTATTTTTGTTTTATTTGGCATTATTTTCCACAGTAGTATTTTGAATGGACTGCTTGGCTTTTACAATATCTATGCTGGCTATATTAACGAGTATTATGGTGCGAAGGTTTCGCTTGCAGCCATTGATCCGGTTTCAGGCACAGCACTTTTGATTACGTTATTATTTGTCTCAATGCTACTGGCAGCGATTTTGTCTTTAGGCACAATTCGTTCGCTGGATGGAAGGGTGACGGCTCTATTATTTGCAGCAGTTTTTATTCTCGCGCTTGCAGTGGGAAAGCTTCCAGCAATGTCAGCATTTTTGATGATGCTATTTGTATTAGTTGGCATGTTTTCCTTGCAATACAGCCGTTATCGAGAGAGCTTTAGCGTAAGAACGGTAACTGTTAAGATGAATAGCAGTGCATTTGGCATGCTTCGTTGGCAGACATCAGCTGTGGTTGCAGCTTTGTTTTTACTGCTTTTGCCAGTTAGCCGCTTTGTGATTGGACCAGCCTTTACAGATGGCTATGAGGCGCAGAGCCAGATTCGAGAGGATATTCGAAATGGTGATCTGATCAAGAGTTTAGAGACATTTTGGAAGAAAGTAACCAGAGGTGAGTGGGACTGGCTTCCAGTTGATATCATCCGAAGCAGTGGTGTTCACGGTGGTAAACTCAGCAATGTCAAGGAAATTCGCGACTATGATGAGACACATCTGTATTTGGATATTTCCAGTGATTTAAAGGCACCTCTTTATATCAGAGGCTATGTCGGAAGTAATTATACAGGCAGTGGTTGGAAGGAGTTAACTGATAGCCAAAATGAAGAGGGGCTTGCAACTGGTCAGGATTTGATTAGCCTAAGCAGCCAGTATTATCAAGTACTAGAATCCCTCTATAACAATGGAGATGCTTCAGTTGCAAGAAGAGATCTTGTTATCTCCGATGTTGATGCCAATAGTGCGTTCTCCTATATTCCATATGGAACTGATCTGACAAATTTTATGGCGGGAGAGCCGTTTGATGCCTATCCAAGGCAGGATACTGACCGAGAGATCTTTTCTATGTATTACATTAATACACAGCGTCTATCGAATATCCAAAAGCTTGAACTGGCAGGTTCATCTGCGACAGCAGACGCCTCCTACCGTGCATTTGCCGATTCGGTCTATCTGACCCTTCCAACAAAGGGATTAGATGCCTTCTATGAGGAATATTCTGGAAAACAATTTACATCAATTGCCGATTGTGTTTCCTTTGTAAGATCAACCTTAGAGGCGCATGCTTCCTACACGAAGACGCCAGGCTCGACACCGCGTGGAAATGATTACGTTGAATATTTTCTGTATGAGAATAAGCAGGGCGTGTGCACACATTTTGCATCTGCAGCAGTATTGCTATTTCGTCTCTACGGAATTCCGGCTCGATATGTAGAGGGATATCTGGTTCGTGATCTGTCGTCAGAAAATGGCGCACAGGCAATCATGGATGAGTCTGCTCATGCGTGGGCAGAAATTTATGTAAAAGGTGTCGGCTGGATTCCGATTGAGGTAACGCCAGGCTTTATCGACGAGGATGACCTTGCCGATTCCAATACAGATAATTCAACGATCAGCTCAGATCAGCTTGAGAATGCAACCAATCCGGCAGAGCCAGAGACTGAGGAGCCTCAAGCAACTGTAGAGGGTATCTTCGAGACAACACCGGATCAGCAGACAACTGAGTCCCCACAGGGTTCAAATGAAGAGACTCAGTCAGAGCAGCCATCCAATCAAAATCAACAACAGCAGCCAACACAGCCGCAGCAAAGCCAGAGCGATCCAAATAATCAAAATGATTCTAACAATAAGGACAACCATTTCTGGAAAGTTATGTTGAGAGTAATCTTGATCGTACTTGGATGTATTTTGTTTGTTGTGCTGGCGATCTTTGGTGTGATTTACCAGAGAAAGATGCGCTTACAGAATCAGGAAAAGTGTCTAAAGGGAGAGCCAAAAGAGGCACTTCTTTACGCACTTGCCCGAATGGATGCATTGTGCGAGGCAGAGGGAGTCGACAAAATTAGTGTTGCGACTGATGCAGCCAAGCTTCAAACCTCGTTCCCAACGATGACACAGGAGAAGCTGATGTGGTTACAGGATCTGCTGCAGGAGTTGACATTTAGTGATCATCTGTATGGAAGTGAGCTTCGCGATGAGACGGCACAGCTGTATCGCGATATGGCATCCGATGCAACAATGAGACAGGGACGCCTGAAGAGACTATGGTACCGCTATGGAAGGTGCTTCTGCTAACTGAAAAAAGCACCGGCGGTTCCACCAAGGCAGCATAGGCTGAGGACGAGAAGTGCCGAGTAGGATAGAGCCTCTTTTGAGAAAAGTAGGCATAAGAGGGCGAGGATAAGGAAATAGCCGACTCCAAAGCCAAGGCCGACGAGGATTCGTCTTTTTTGGAAGATGTGACCAAAGCAGAAGCCACCGAACAGGCAGGAGAGAAGATAGGACAGATAGAGTCCTGTTTTGACCTGCCCTTCTGAGAGGGAAAGTTTCCACATGAGAAGGGCAACGAGACACAGAATCAGGACACTGATGAAAAATGAGAGAAATAGTGTGCGGATAACTGGAAAAAGTTTTGAGCGCATAAAAAAGCCTCTTTGAGCATGTTTACTAACATGTATTCAAAGAGGCTTTCTTTTATGATAAATTATAGATCTTAGTCAAGAACTGCGATAACGTGCACTTCCTTCTTGGAAGCATCGTACGGGATCTGGTTTCCGTCTACGGTAACACCGTCTACGATCAACTTGGAGATGCCCTTCTGGCTCTTGTTCGGATTCTGAACTTCGATTGTGTAGGTGACATCACGGAACTTTCTGGTGATGGTGAAGCCGGAAAGCTCTG
>CAUCWU010000210.1 GCA_958446555.1 uncultured Lachnospiraceae bacterium
TATTGTCCAAAAACGATTTGCCTATGGTATGCCAAAAATTTTTTCATAAATCAAGCAAAAGGGGGTTGACATATCACAAATGAATTGTATAATTGTATACAATGATACAATTTCATTATGGTAAAGCGTTGAAATGGTATACAGGAAAAGCACTGCACCATAGGCATTGCAAAATGAGGAGCAACAGAGGAGGAAAAACATGAAGGCAAATAAGATGATTAATCTAAGCAATAAGACAAACTTGCTTGAGCAGGATCTGTATGAGTACAAACTGCAGGATGTCAACCAGCCGGAGCTGTTTAGGGAGATTTTCCCATATAACGAGGTTCCGAAGGTATCCTACAACTACCGCCATGTACCGATGGATATGCCGGAACATATTTATATCACCGACACCTCTTTCCGTGACGGACAGCAGTCACGTGAGCCATACACTACACAGCAGATGGTTGACCTGTATAAGATGCTTCACCGTCTGGGCGGCCCAAATGGCATTGTTCGCCAGACTGAGTTCTTTGTTTATTCGAAGAAGGATCGCGATGCACTGGAAAGATGTATGGAGCTTGGCTATCAATTTCCTGAGATTACCACATGGATTCGTGCAACCAAGAACGACTTTGAACTGGTAAAGGATATCGGTATTCGTGAGACTGGTATTTTGGTAAGCTGCTCCGACTACCATATTTTCAAGAAGATGAATCTGACAAGAAAGCAGGCAATGGAAAAGTACTTGGGCGTTATTTCAGACGCGATTGAGGCTGGTCTTCATCCAAGATGCCATTTTGAGGATATCACAAGAGCTGACTACTACGGATTTGTTGTTCCATTTGCAACTGAGCTGATGAAGCTGTCTAAGGACAGTGGTGTTCCGATTAAGATTCGTGCCTGTGATACAATGGGATACGGCATTTCCTATCCGGGTGTTTCTCTTCCGCGAAGCGTGCCGGGAATTATCTATGGCTTAAAGCATTATGCCGGTGTGCCAAGTGATATGTTGGAGTGGCATGGACATAATGATTTTTACAAGGGAGTTGTCAATGCATCGACTGCATGGCTGTACGGTGCAGGCGCTGTCAACTGTTCTCTGCTTGGTATCGGAGAGCGTACCGGAAATGTGCCGCTAGAGGCAATGGTATTTGAGTATGCGTCCCTTCGCGGTGGTTTCGACGGCATGAACCCGACCGTTATCACCGAGATTGCCGAGTATCTTGAGAAGGAAACCGGATACGAGATTCCACCGATGACCCCATTTGTCGGCAGAAACTTTAATTTGACAAGAGCTGGCATCCATGCAGATGGTATCATGAAGGATCCTGAAATCTACAATATCTTTGATACCGATTTAATTTTGAACCGTCCGCCGATGGTTGCAATCAGTAACACCTCTGGTCTAGCTGGTATTGCCGTATGGATCAACCAGTATTATGGCTTAAAGGGTGCAGATAAGATTGATAAGAAGAATGAGGGTATCGTTGCCATCAAGGAGCTGATCGATCAGGAATATGCAAATGGACGTATTACTGTTATCAGTGAGACAGAGATGATTCGTTATGCAGAACAGTATGTATTCCACAGAGACGTGGATTACGAGGATAAGTAAGACAAAGTCAAAAGAAATGGAGAAGGGCTATGCAGCAGAGTGGAGATCCGCTTCGCATTCAGGTGTTTAATGCGCTTGAGGACGCGATCTTAAACGGCAGTTACAAAGAGGGGGACAGTCTAAATGAGCTGAGGCTTTCAAAGAGTCTGGGTGTGAGCCGTACTCCTGTGCGGGAGGCTCTGATGCAGCTTGAGCTTGAGGGGTTGGTCAAAAATATCCCAAACAAAGGAGCAGTTGTGGTTGGCATTTCCGAGCAGGATGTGGAAGACATTTATGAGATCCGTATCCGAATTGAAGGGCTTGCAGCAAAGCTTTGTGCAGAGAAAATCACAGACAAGGAGCTAGAGGAGTTAGAGCAGTGTATGGCATTGCAGGAGTATTATCTGAAAAAGCCAGACAGTGCGAAGGAGATGGGCGAGTTAGACGGTGAGTTTCACCGAATTATCTTTGCCGCATCCAAGAGTAGACCTCTTCAAAACGTGCTGACAAGTTTTCACAACTATATTCGTCGTGCGCGCGCCGGTTCTGTCTGTGTGACAGGGCGAGCAGAGGAATCGGTAGCCGAGCACCTGGCAATCTTAGAGGCAATTACAAAGCATGATGGGGAATTAGCCGAGAAGTTGACGGCAGAGCATATCAAAAATGCGAGGGATAATATTTGCGCCAGTCGCGCGATGAGTGAAAATTAAACCAAACCCACGAGGTGGAAGTGTTTTTTATTAATCTGGAAGGCTGCGACAAAAATGCTTGACAGATCGTGATCGATACTGTAAAATGAATACATTCTGGGGATGAAGTTCCCCCATTGATACAATCCTTGTATCACAAACCGCTGGTTAAGGCTGATGACTTCTGCGAAATTCGCAGGGGTTATCAGCCTTTTTCGTTAGCAAAAAAAGGAGGATAAAAGATGCTTCAAAGTATCGCACTGATGCTGCTGCTCGGAATGGCGCTCGGGTGGCTGTGTAAAAAAGTAAGCTTTCCAGGATTGGTAGGCATGATCGCCACAGGAATGATTCTAGGGCCGTATGGACTCGGATGGCTCGATTCATCTATTCTTGATATCTCGTCTCAGCTAAGACGAATTGCATTGATTATTATTTTAATGAGAGCAGGATTATCCCTTAATTTAGAGGATCTAAAAAAGGCAGGGCGACCAGCCATTTTGATGTGCTTTGTTCCGGCCTGCTTTGAGGTGGCAGGCATGATTGTATTGGCGCCGATGCTTCTTGGTGTGTCGAGACTCGATGCAGCAATCATGGGTGCTGTTGTCGGTGCTGTGTCGCCGGCTGTCATTGTGCCTCGTATGATTAAGCTAACCGAAGAGGGATGGGGTACCCAAAAATCAATTCCGCAGCTCATTCTAGCTGGAGCATCGGTTGATGATGTGTTTGTCATTGTATTGTTCTCAGCATTTACCGGGGTAGCACTTGGAACAGGCGTATCGGCGGCAAGCTTTATAAAGATTCCATTTTCTGTTATATTTGGTGCGGCGGCAAGCTTTCTTGTAGGATACTTACTTGCTGTTTATTTTGAGAAAATTCATATCCGCGATACGGCAAAGGTAATGATTTTACTCAGTGTTTCGTTTTTACTTGTGACGGCAGAAGATCGTTTTGGTGAGGTGATTCCATTTTCGGGGCTTTTGGCCGTTATGGGTGTCGGAATTGCATTAAAAAGAAAGCGCATAGTTGTTGCCGTGCGCTTGTCATCGAAATTTAATAAGCTGTGGGTGATGGCAGAAATAATGCTCTTTGTGCTTGTCGGTGCGACAGTCGATCTTCACTATGCAGCATCTGCCGGGGCTGCAGCAGTGGTTCTTATTTTCGGTGTTCTTCTTTTTCGAATGGTTGGTGTCTGGTGTTGTATGTTTGGCACAGCCCTCACAAAAAAAGAGCGACTGTTTTGTATGTTTGCCTATATGCCAAAGGCAACTGTGCAGGCGGCAATCGGTGGAATGCCGCTTGCGATGGGACTTTCCTGCGGAAATATTGTTTTGACAGTAGCAGTGCTATCAATCTTGATTACTGCACCGCTAGGGGCTTTTTTAATTGATGGAACCTATAAGAAGTTGTTGACGAAGTAGCCCAAAACGACTGAATTAGGTGAAAAGCTTTTTTTTAGGGTGTCATCATTGACGGATTTTTGATCTCGTGCTATACTCCTACCGAAAGTTAGAAAACACTAATTAAAGTTTGACATATGGAGGAAATTATGAGAATCAAAAAAGCACTTTTTCTTGGCACACTTTGTACAGCAGTTTCCGGTATGAGTTTGTTTGCGCAGGCAGGCGTTTCCTATGCAAAGAGCGCGAAAGAAGCAACCGAGGAGGCAAGCAGTGAGGAAGCGACCGAGGTAGAATCTGAGGAGGAGACCAGTGAGGAGGTCACCTACCCAATTACCATTGAGCATGCATTTGGTGAGACAGTAATTGAGAGCAAGCCAGAGCGTATTGCAACAATCGGTTGGGAAAATCAGGATACCCCACTTGCACTTGGTGTTGCACCGGTTGGTGTTTCCGCAGCAAACTACGGACTGGTAACTGACAACAATTTGCATCTGTGGACTGATGAGGCATTTGCAGATCTCGGCGTAGAGAAGCCAGTTGTTTTTGATGATGTGGATGGACTGGATTTCGAGCAGATCAGTGATTGCAATCCAGATGTCATTTTGGCAGCATATTCTGGTATGACTCAGGAAGACTATGATACGTTAAGCCAGATCGCACCAGTTATTCCGTATAAGGAGAAGGCTTGGCAGACAAGCTGGAGAGAGCAGACCATCGAGAATGCCGAGGGTATGGGCATGAAGCCAGAGGGAGAGAAGAAGGTAAAGGAAGTAGAGGATCTGATTGCAGAAAAGCTTGAGGAATATCCACAGCTTGAAGGAATCCCAACTGCATTCTGTTGGATCAGTGCAGATGATTTCAGCACATTTTATGTATACCTTCCAACCGATCCGAGAGCAGCATATCTGTTAGATCTTGGCTTTACACTTCCAGAGAGTGTACAGAAGCTTGCTGGCGAGACAGATGATTTTAATATCACAGTGAGCCGCGAGAATGCTGACCAGCTTGATGATATTCAGCTTATGGTTGTTTACGGAGATGAGGATCTGTTGAAGTCTTTACAGGAGGATAAGCTGATGTGCCAGATTCCGGCAATCAAAAACGGTGCAGTTGCGTTAGTTGATAGTACCTCTGCACTAGCAGGCGCTTCCACTCCGTCCATTCTTTCCATTCCGTATGAGATTGACGAGTATTTACAGTTGCTTTCTGATGCAGCGGAGAATATCAAATGAGAGACAGACGGTTCCTATTAACAGCAGTAGCTTCTATTTTACTTTTGCTGTTTTGTGTACTGGCATCAATAGCCTGCGGATCAAAATCCGTGGGCTTTCCCACTGTTATTCGAAGTCTTTTTCATTTGGGCGAGGAGACATTT
>CAUCWU010000211.1 GCA_958446555.1 uncultured Lachnospiraceae bacterium
GCGTTGTCACTGCAACTGGAGGTGGTATGATACGAGACATTGTACTTGGAATCAATCCACCAAGAATGTTTACCAATTCGACTGATGTGTTGATTGCAGCGCTGACAGCTGTTTTGACATTTATTGCGATTCATTATGCAAATAAGAAGAAACAGACGCATGTGGGGTTTCGCGAGATGTATAGTCTGGTGTTATTTGTGATGGATACGCTTGGACTTGGCATTTTTACAGTGATTGGAATTCAGGTGGCGTTGGCAAAGAAACCGGAGGCAAGTGACTTTTTGCTTGTCTTTGTCGGCACGGTCACAGGAGTTGGTGGAGGATTGCTTCGAGATATGATGTCTGAGTCGATTCCTTATATTTTTCAGAAGCATATCTATGCAACTGCATGTATTATCGGTGCAGTCGTCTGTGTGATTTTATATCGCAACTGTGCTCTGTCACTCAATCTTTCCATGATTATCGGTGGAGCAGCGGTTTTGGTGATTCGCGCGTTAGCGGCACAATTGCGCTGGAATCTGCCAGTCATTCATTTGGATGAAGAGGGAAAATCATAAGAAAAAGCAAAAAAGTAAGCGGGTTTCGCTTACTTTTTTTTAGAGTGTTTATATTCTGCTAAAATCAGCAGAAAAATTCCAACAAACAATAGCAAAAATGAGTACGAAGGAATGATGCGCAGCGAATAATAGCTGATTGTCAGCCATAGCAGTGCAATAATAATTAAAATAAAAGCCACCCAATGCAGCATATTAAATCGTTTCATAAACGGTAGTCTCTTTTCTGTAGCATTACGTATAAAATACCATATTTTTAATGGATTGTAAAGCAATCTGGCTACGATTTAAGATATCGCTAAAAGAATCTTTCATCATTCTTAAATCTTTTTATACCGCATTCATAAATTGAGAATTTATCGGGCAGCTTCTGCGTAGACAGTTGTTACAAGATCTTCATAAGGAACCTTTTTTTCAAGTTCCCCAGCACCAATTAGGATGTCTTGAAGCAGATCAAAGCTTTCTTTTGAGAACACAGTGTCTGTCTTCCAAGTATCTTGATCCAGATAGCGGCCAACGATCAGTGCAATGGTTGCTTCATCAGTTTCTGGAAATTGTGGTGAAATTACCTTTGCAATTTCTTCTGCACTGTGAGAATTGACGTATTCAAGGCCTTTTTGGATCGCATTGGTAAAGCCTTGTATGGTATCAGGATGATCTTTTAAAAAGCTTTTTTTGGCACTGTAGGCTGTGTATGGTACGTAGCCGGAGTCAATGCCGAGAGAAGCAACGACATAGCCATCGCCAGATAATTCAAGAGCTGTGGCATGTGGCTCAAATTCAACTGTGTAGTCAGCGATTGTTGGGTCAGAGGCAAAGGCAGCAGCAGTAGAGCCAAAGTCAATATTTTGCACAATTGCGACATCCTCTTGTGGTGTCAACTGATTTTTCTTTAGGATATATTCAAATACCATTTCTGGCATACCGCCTTTTCGACCACCGAGAACGGTTTTTCCTTTTAGCTGATTCCAGGAAAAAGTATCATCTTTTTCTCTGGCAACAAGGAAGTTTCCAGCTCGCTGTGTCAATTGGGCAAAATTGACGGCATAGTCTTCATTGCCCTCTTGATAGGTATAGATGCTCGCCTCGCTTCCCATAAAGCCGATATCGGCATTTCCGGAGATGAGAGCAGTCATTGTCTTATCGGCACCGAAGCCGGTGTCAAGCGTCAGTTTGATGCCTTTCTCCTCGAAATAGCCAAGCTCGATTGCTGCATATTGAGGGGCATAGAAGATAGAGTGGGCTACCTCATTTAAGGTGACGGGAGTGAGTTCCTTTTGTTTGTTTGAATTTGTCTTTTTTGTCCCACAGCCGAAAATAGAAAAGAGTAGGACAAGAAAAAGGAGAAGACCAAGATGGCAAATTCCTGTTTTTAATTTGTTTGTGACAAAGAAATTCATGGAAAACCTCAAAATCCTGTTTGTGATTAGGATATGCATAAAAAAGGGAAGAGTTAATAATCGGATATCAGATTCAGAAAATCCGATTGTTAATGTGCTTGCAGGATAAAGCTTTTTGAGATAATCTATTTTTGAAGATAGTAAAGAAAATCATTGAGTAATTAGATGATTTGCAAAATTAGAAAGGAAAGAAAAAAATATGAAAATTGTAGTAATTGATGGTCAGGGTGGCCGTATGGGTAGCACATTTATTGATAAGTGGATTAAATCAGGAGGCGATCCGAAATCAATCATCGCAGTTGGAACAAACAGTATGGCGACAATGGCGATGATGAAGGCAGGAGCAGTCAAAGCAGCAACTGGGGAAAATCCAGTGATCGTCAACACAGCCAGTGCAGATTTTGTTGTGGGGCCAATTGGCATTATTGCAGCTGATGCACTTCTTGGAGAGATTACACCTCGTATGGCTCAGGCTGTGGCATCTTGTGCTGCGCAAAAGGTTCTTTTGCCGGTAAATACCTGCATGTTTCATGTGGTTGGCGTGTCTGATAACAGGCTTAGTGACAATATCGATGAGGCAATCTCTTATATTTTGCAAAATAACTAGCAAAATATCGCATTTTTTGTCATTTTGCTAGTTCCCTTTTTGTTCGATACTTGATATACTGAAGTTGTCTGCGGGTAAAAAGAAGGTAAAGAGTATGTAAAGAATAGCAGTAGAATCCGTTGGACAAGTAAATCAAAGTCTTTGTATACAGGGGGAAAGCTCAAAAATTATGATTTTGTACAAAGACAAGAATGAGAGGTAAACATGGGAGTAACATCCGTACTATCACTGTTGAGTGGTGTAGCACTGTTTCTTTATGGTATGTCGGTCATGGGCGACAGCTTAAAGAAGGTGGCGGGCAATAAGCTGGAGTTAATCTTGTATAAGCTTACCAGTACCCCATTAAAGGGAATTTTGCTCGGAACGGCAGTAACAGCAGTCATTCAGTCTTCATCGGCGACAACGGTTATGGTTGTTGGTTTCGTCAATTCCGGTATGATGAAGGTTGCACAGTCTATTGGTATTATTATGGGTGCCAATATCGGAACTAGTGTCACTGGCTGGATTTTGTGTTTGTCCTATATTGAGGGCTCAAGAGGTATTGCGCAGCTTCTCTCTACGGCCACGATTTCAGCAGTTGTCGCGATTATCGGTATTATTTTCCGCATGGTTATGAAGAAGGACAGCTATCGCCATGTCGGAGAGATTATGCTTGGCTTTGCAATCCTGATGTTTGGTATGCAGACAATGAGTGGAGCGGTAGCACCTCTTAAGGAAAGCGAGACCTTCCGCAGTATGCTGACAATGTTTACAAATCCGGTAGCAGGTATTCTGGTCGGTATTTTGTTTACGGCAGTTTTGCAGAGTGCATCTGCATCAGTCGGTATTTTACAGGCATTATCTGTAACCGGTGGAATTAGCTTTGCAGTGGCACTTCCAATCGTTATGGGTATCGGTGTCGGAGCTGCCTGTCCGGTTTTGATGTCAGCAATCGGTACAAACAAGAATGGTAAGAGAACAGCGTTAATTTATCTGTTAAATGACTTGTTTGGTATGCTGTTCTGGTCAATTGTCTTCTATACATTAAATGCAATCTTCCATTTTAAATTTATGAGTGTTATCATGACACCTGTTTCGATTGCATTGATGAATACCGTCTTCCGTGCAGCGACGATTTATTAAGTACATTGAAAAGCTTGTCTACATCCTGATTAAGGATGACGAGGAGGATCTTGAGGAGCAGAAGGATTTCGATCTGCTTGAGGAGCGCTTCTTAAATTATCCGGCGATTGCAATCGCACAGAGTCATACAGCAATGAATGGTATGGCAAGAAAGGCTCGTAAGAACTTATCACGTTCGTTTAGCCTGCTAAAGAAATATTCGGATGAAAAGTATCAGAAGATCGAAGCGAAAGAAGTACTGATTGACAAATATGAGGATAAGCTTGGAACATATTTGATGCAGCTGACTGGAAAAGAGTTGAGTGGTGAGCAGACAAAGCAAGTATCCAAGTTCTTGCATACAATCAGTGATTTTGAGCGTATGGGGGATCATGCAGTCAATGTAGCAAAAACAGCAAAAGAGTTGTATGATAAGAAAATTGTATTCTCTGATGAGGCTAGATATGAGCTGAATGTGTTAATTGCAGCGATGAAAGAAATTGTCACCAATACTGTACAGGCATTCAGTCACGACGATTTGCAAATGGCTGCCAGAATTGAGCCACTTCGCGAGTTGATTGGTATGCTCTGTGATGAGTTAAAGATGCGCCATGTCGATCGTTTACAGTCAGGAAAGTGCGGAATCGCTCAGGGATTTTCATTTAACGATCTGTTGACGAATATTGAGCGTGTATCAGACCACTGCTCCAATGTTGCGGTTGCGATGATTGAGCTCGAATCTAGAAATTTCGATACGCATGAGTACCTAAAGAGTGTGCGCGAGATGAGAAATGCCGAGTACAAGAGCTACTTTGAGGAGTATGAGCAAAAGTACAGCATTGATGATTTTGAAGCCTGGTCAGAAAGACAGAAAGAGAAGGAAAAGGAGAAGGCTCTGTTAGAGGAACAGCAGCCACAGGGCAGAAAAGCAAAGACTGTAGAGGCAGCTGAGGTTGTTTCAGAAACAGTTGATCCATTAGAAGATCCACTTGAGGATACAGAGGAAAACTAAATATAGTAGGGTTGAAGAAATCGTTTGACTTGAATGCATAATAAAACAGGTATCTGTGAAAAAACACAGGTACCTGTTTTTTGCAATATTTAGAACTTTCCACCGCCACCGCCGAAACCATTGCTGTCTGTGTGGCCACCGCCACCACCGCTGCTTCCGGAAGAGCTTTCCTGTTTTTCACGTTTTACACGGTGGGTTGTTGTATAGAGATAATAATCTCGCTTCTTTGTAAGCTGGAAGCTTCCTGGCTCCATATAGTCAATGGCACTGTGTTTTTTCGCTGCTGTTTTCATGGATGCGGCCATTGTACAGCAAACGATAAGAGCAACCACAAACGAAATGCCAAAGGACATCAGATAC
>CAUCWU010000212.1 GCA_958446555.1 uncultured Lachnospiraceae bacterium
GTCGAATGGTAAGTGATGCCAATTCCTTTCCTACCGGAATCTGACCTTTCTCAATCTCCTCTGCAAACAAATCTGTAATTTTTTCATCCAGATCAATCTTTCCCTCTCCAGCTGCAATTCCGATTGCCATAGAAGTGAAGGTTTTGCTGAGCGAAAATACAGTTCGCAACTGATCTTTTTCATACGGCTTATAATATGCCTCACACAGAATCTTTCCATGACGAAGTAGTACAAAGCTTGTGATATCGATCTTTTCTTTTTCCATGCGATCCATCATATTTATGATGCAGCGTGGGTCCAGCCCTGCTTGTGCCGGTGTGATACGTTCAAACTCATTTCCTGTCATATACAAGTCCTCCTTATTTTGTTTCCATTATTTTTTAATAAACGCAGCTTCCCTTCACTTTTTTGAAATTTTTGCACATCAATTTATCGTAAAGTATCAGAGAATAACACCTGTCGTCTAGTGTATCCAAATAGCAGAATAGTTTTTGGTAAATTGCTTCTTGTTGGTCCGGTGGACATTCTTTCTTAAACTGCACAATAAATACACTGGAAGCCATACCAGTCGGAAGAATCTTTCGAACGAGCCAAATGTGTTGAATTTGGTTCTCGTCAACCGAATGGATATAAGAAAGAATGGTGTCTAATTTTCCATCTGGAAGTTCTTCACGCTCAAGTTGATCTGACGGTGTTAAGATACCCAATTGACGATATTCATCTTCATTCTTCTGCATCAACTCATCGGCCATTTTGCGATAGCGCTCTAGCTCTGCACGGTTTCCTATCAGACAACAAAAATACCCGATCTCATCCAATCCATTTTGAATTAAATTTGAATTATTTTCGATTGCCTGATAAATCAACTCAATTGCACGCTCATCATACCGTCTGACTAAAATTCGCCCTTTTGTAAAATAAGCATAGGCAGAAATTTTAGGGGGCAGTTCTCGTATCACTCGATCACAAAACGAAAGAGCCTCTTCCACCTCTCCTACCTGAAGGAGTGCATCCAAGATTCCTGCATATTCATGTTGCAAGATTGGCTGTCCCTTATCTTTCCATTCCTGAATTTGCTTATACGGCTCTAAATATTGCTCTTTGCGATTTTCTTTATACTCCTCATTTAATTCGCAATAAATCAGCTTATCCATCAACTCACAAACAGCTTTCTGTTCTTTGCGATATGCATCACAACTCGTATCTTTTACAAGCTGAGAGGAAGTGATCCAAAGTGCATCCAGACGCATCTTAGTTGTCGGATGAGAATCCGACTGTGCCGGTAGCTCATGCTCCATCAAGTTGCGCCAATCTACCTCGCGCTTAGACAGCTGTTGTTGCCAATAATCAATCTGCTCAGTTACAAAATGGCTAGATGGTTGTTTCGGTGCGTAGAGCGGAGCAAAATTATTTCCTTGTTCTTCCCATGAAAATACATCAAAATAGAAAAGCTTTAAAAGTCCTGAGGCTGCTGCCTGACGCACACTTGCCATCGACTGGTCGGCTTTCAATTCCTTCATCAGCGAACTAGCATACTCATACAGTTCAAATTCGCACTGATAGCGAGTATCCTGATAAAGAAACATCCACTCTGTTATTGCTTGGAGATTGCTCTCCACCATACCATACAAAAGCCAATTTCGGTATTCGTATTCGATTCCAGAACCATCCTGCCCTTCCTCTTTCATATGAGCAAATTCGTGAAGGAACATTGCAAAAAGCTCGTCTTCGCTTTCAATTCCAGCTAACATCACTCCCAGTTCAATATTGTAATAGCCAGCAACCTTTTTGATTCCGATGTTGCACTCACCTGTGACCGTAATTACGATGTCTCCACTACAATGAAGTGCATCTCTCGCATGCTCGGCCATCTGGTACAAGTACGGATATTTTTCTTTCGAAAGATCATTGTCACCTAATACAAACGGATCACTCTCTTTTCGAAAGCAAAGTCTAGAAAGTCCCATTTCCATATAAATGGCGACAATGATATAGACGACCGCATTTCCAATAATCCCAGCTGAAATTGCTCCTATTACCGAGCAAGCAACTAAAAGTCTTGCACGATTATCTGCACTCTTTCGAATTTTAGGCAACACTTTCAATTGTTGCTCTGTCACATCCTGTGCCTTACTTCTCTGTTCTATAAGAAATTGCCGTTCTTTTGCAAATGTACCTTGATCCCACTTTTTTTGATAGCATTTCTTCTGATAAAGTCCAATCACCAACAAGACAGGCGGAAGCACAAGTGCCACTATCTCACAAATTTTTATCGTGCAAAAAATTTCTATATTCCACGTTTTACTCTGGAATACAGCTCCAAGAACTGACATTAAAAGCATCAAAATTCCTATCGGAATATAAGCAAAAACACTAAGCTTTAAAACATTCTTTTTTGATTGTCGTTTCTCCATTATTCAATCAGTTCCTTATCAATAATCTGGAAGTTTGCTCTGTGGATATAGAGTGCCTTTCCGTCGATCATTAGCTTTGTCATCTTTGGCAGATCCTCTGGAATTTCCCAGTAGACACTGTCACCAGAAAATGCCATGATTGGATTTCCTAACTGTGACTTGATGACGACAACTCTTGCCTTTCCAAATTTATTTTTGTACTGATTGAGCTTTGCTGAAATCGATGTGATATCGAAAATCCCACTTGAACTTTTGATTGTCTCTGTTGTGAAATCAACATCTGGAGTCAATCCTTTTTGCACGAAAATACAGGTATCACCACAAGACTCAATCTCGTTTCCGTCGATTGTAATCGTGATCACGGACGAAAGTTCATATCCGGTGATGACCTTGCCGTTTTCATCATAGCTGGTTGTCTTGACCGGATTTCCGGCGATATCAATTTTCTTTCCACTGGTCTCTCGCACGAGATTGCCAAAGTTATCGTACGTATAGATCGTATACTGATTTCCGATCAAGCTGCCCTTGATATCGTTGATCGCGGATGCAAGCTTTGCGCATCCGCTGACAACAAAAACAGAGATCACAGCTATCAGCGCAAGTAACCGTATTCTTCCCTTTTGTCTCTTATTCATTTGCCCCTCCAATTCTTCCTGTAATGCAAAGTCACCTTTGATATGAAGCCATCTTTGACATGCAGTCACATCAGTCCTTCTTTGGGCGTTCCTCCAAAAACTCGATCATCTGCTTATACTCGCTCTGGGTTGCCGATGGGAATGGTGCATTCTTCTTATTCATCGCAACACTTGCAGCTGACTTTTTGATTGGCTGAATCGTTCCTGCACCGCCTACGCAGCCGCCTGGACACGCCATACCCTCTAATAGATAGCCGTTGTATTTTCCAGCCTTTGCCATCTGCATCATCTTACGACACTCGTCAAGTCCCTGAGCGCAGACCACGTTGACCTCTCTGTCTGGATCAATCTGATGAATCGCATTGACAACCGCATTTGCGACACCGCCCGCAACTGCAAAGTTTCGTCCGTCTCCGCTGGCATGGTGAAGTGGCTCTCCTGCCTTGATATCATCAAAGGAAATGCCCTTTGCCTCAAACATACCCATTACTTCCTCGAAGGTGAGGACAAAATCAACATCGCTTCGCACACTTCTACGGCTTGCCTCAAGCTTTTTAGCTGCACACGGTCCGATGAATGCAACCTTGCAGCCTGGATCTGCTTTTTTGATCATACGTCCGGTAAATACCATCGGTGTCAATGCCATTGAGATACAATTGGCATACTGCGGAAATTCTGTCTTTGCCATAACAGACCAGGACGGACAACAGGAAGTTCCCATAAATGGAATCTTCTCTGGCACTTCATCGAGGAAGTCCTTTGCCTCCTGAATTGTACAAAGGTCAGCACCTGCTGCTACCTCGACAACATCGGCAAATCCAAGATCCTTCATCGCCTCGCGGAAGCGCTCTGGTGTCAGCTTCGGTCCAAACTGACCGATAAATGCAGGTGCCACTGCTGCATAAACTCTCGTTCCTGCTTTCATTGCAAGGATTGTCTGGAAGATCTGTCCCTTATCGGCGATCGCGCCAAACGGGCAATTTACCAGACACATACCGCAGGATACACACTTGTCATAGTTGATATCAGCTCTTCCGTACTCGTCACTGTGAATCGCATGCATGCCGCAAGCTTTCGCACATGGGCGCTCCATCTTGACAATTGCACCATACGGACAGGCATCACGGCAGCGTCCACAGTTGATACACTTTTCTGGGTCAATCTTCGACTTACCACCCTGCTTTACAACGACAGCTCCCTTCGGGCAAACCTCCTCGCATGGATGAGCAGTACAGCCTTGGCACATATTGGTGACAACTGTCTGATTGTCCAGACATTTGTGGCAGGCAAATTTGATGATGTTAATCAGCGGTGGCTCATAGTAGCGCTCTGTGATTGCACTCTCATTTACACCATCTGCCACTGGCGCATGTTCAGCCAGTGTACGGTTCGGCAATCCAATTGCAAGTCTAAGACGCTCTCCGACGATGGCTCTCTCGGTAAATACGCTCTCACGAAAACTTGCTAGCTCTCCCGGCACGATCTTGTACGGAAGTTCCTCAAGACGTGAATAATCGCCGCCCTCGTAAGCGAGTCTTGCTACTTCGGTGAATATTTTTTCACGCATATCTGTCACATCGGTATGAATTCCTCTGACGCTCATGGTATTCTCCTTTTTCATCTAAATTTCGAAAGCAGCCTTCTTTGCTACTTTCATTTTGCTTTTTCTTTGCATTTTTGATTCTTTTCTATGCAGTTTTATTCATTTCCTACGCTCTCAGTATACTCGATAGCCCATTCAAATTCAAGAAAAAAACTTAGATTCTTGTAAATACGGCGGTTTCATGTTATACTTATAACCATATAAACACAGTAGCCTGAAAGCCTGTCATGTTCAGACTGCTGTTGTTCGGTGCCTACGAGTGCTCCGTCGCAAGACGCTTCGCATTCGCAGGTATCTTCACTACAAATTCATTCAAAGAAAGGTTTGGGTATCTTCATGGCAAAAAAAACATTATCCAAGCGTTATTCTGGTGTGCTTG
>CAUCWU010000213.1 GCA_958446555.1 uncultured Lachnospiraceae bacterium
CAGTTATCAAATCTGAAACAGGTCACAGGTGTAGTCTGTCTAATACTTTCCGACACAAAATCTAATATTTGACACCCACGAATTGCTTCGTTGCATAGCAATCTCGCAATTCTAAAACATTGGGACGGAAAGGCTGGTTATTTCCATAGATGAAAAGAAAAAAGAAACTGCAGCCGTTGCAAAAACAACTGGTTCACTTGTTGCTTATTTTTGTAATCTGCGTTTTAAGCATTATTGTCTGGAGTATTTCCGATTATATTAAGCTTCAGAACAAGAATCTTGAAAATACGCTTGAACTATATGCTGGACATCTCGCTCAGACTGCACGTCAATCTTATACTTCTTATGAAAATATCGCTTACAGTGTTGCCTACAACACACTTGTACAGGACTATATTCAGGAAAATGATTCTGTCAAACGCTATGAAGCCTATCAGCAAGTCTACAATTTGCTCAGCAATACGTCGAAGCTAAATTCGTATCTTGCAGATATCGCAATTATCAGCAGCGATGGCAACTCGATTTCTCTAACTGCATCCCCATCACTGTATGATTGCTATGAAGATGTTTTGTCCACACCAAGTTATGCGTTTTGCTCGATGGGAACGTTAAACATTCGCGGAACGAACTGTCATATTTTATCGATGCCAGTTCACAAGCTCTCCTCAAGTGGGCGTTCTCGATATCTTGGCACGGTTTTTCTTGCAATCAACAGCGAGCATTTTTTTGCCGCTAGCATTGCAGATGAGCGAAATGAAAATATCCCAGAGGTGCTTCTTGTCGATGAATCTGGGCGAACTGTCTATGGAGATGAATCACTTTTGCCTGATCTGATCGACCATACTGATAACACTGTTTTTCGTGTAACCGCCGAAGACAAGGTCTATGAAGCCCGCATGTACACAATATCTGAATCTGGAAGCCGCTTGTATGTATTATTTGATACTTCTTATTATACAACTGCATCTGTTCAGATTGCGGTTCGATTGGGCATTGGCATTTTGGTTGCAATGTTTTTTGTTCTGATCTGCTTTGTCCATGTATGCTTCCCAGTCTCCACTTCGCTTCGAAATCTTACCGGAGTGATGGAGCATATCACAGAGGGCGGTCAAAGTGCCATCAAAAAGGGAATTGACCTTACCAATGTCCGCTACAGCTGCTCGGAAATACAGGATATCTACAAGGCATTTCGTGATATGATAAACGAGATCAATCGACTCAATCATACGATTTTTAATACCTACACGCAGATGTATGAACTTGAGATGAACAATCGTCAGACTGAAATTGCATTCTTACGCAGCCAAATTAATCCGCATTTTTTGTACAATACGCTGACAACGATCTGCGGCATGGCAGCCTCTAATATGAATGACCAGATTATCAATGTGACAAGTGCCCTCTCTCAGATCTTTCGCTACAGCATACGAGGTGGCGATATGGTCTCCCTGTCAGAAGAGCTTGACATCATTCGATCTTATGTGATGATTCAGTCTTGCCGCTTTGAGGACCGCTTTTCGGTTGAATATCAAATTCAGGAAAACACACTTAATTGTCAAATTCCCAAAATGATCATTCAACCACTCGTAGAAAATGCAATTGTGCATGGATTAGAGCCAAGCTTAAAACCTGGTCGACTGATTATCAGTACCTCTCTCGATACGAAAAAGAATCTTCTCACGATCTCTGTCATGGATACTGGAGTTGGCATGTCGGCTCAAAAGCTGCAACAGCTAAAAACAATCTTAAAAGAATCTATGCAAAACAAAAGCAACAATGCCCAAACCAATATTCAAGCTTTTGACGCAAAGGCCCACGACAGCATTGGAATTTTTAATGTAAACAGTCGAATTGTACTCTATTACGGCGAACAGTATGCATTAAAGCTAGACTCTTGGGAAGGCTTTGGAACCAACATGCAAATTTGCATTCCGGCCCAATTGAATTGATTTTTAACGATAAATGAAATAAAACTGCTATAAAAAAATACTAATAAAACGATTACGATAGAGCAAGGAGGTTTTTTGATGTATCAGGCAATTATTGTTGATGATGAAAAATGGGTTGTAAAAAGTCTTACAGCCACATTGGATGCAATGCAGGTCATGGAACAATTTCATATTGTAGCAGAGCTTTATGACGGGCTTTCCGCCATTCGCTATATCAAAGAACAGCAGCCTGATCTCGCCTTTGTCGATGTTCGCCTCCCTGGTATGAGTGGACTTGAGATTCTTCAGGAAGCAAATCGACTTTCTCTCAAGACACTCTTTATCGTCATAAGCGGTCATGCTGAGTTTGCCTATGCCCAAAAAGCAATGCTTCACAATGCAATCGGCTACTGTCTAAAGCCCTTCTCCCGAAGTGAACTCTCTGATTCTGTTCAAAAGGCGCTGACCATTCTTGAAAAGCGAAATGAACCCGCACCGGTCACAGAAACAGCTCCTTCAGTACAGGTTTTATCCAGAGGAAATTTTGTTTCTGCAATGATTGACTATATCAACTCCCATTATATGGAAGATATCTCAATTCAGACCTTGGCCGATTTATGTTCGATTAATCCGAATTATGCGGGACAGTTGTTCAAGCAAAAGATGAATCAAACCTTCAGCAGTTATCTGTCCAATTTTCGCATTCAGAAAGCAGAAAAACTCCTCGTCGATACCGATATGCCAATTGCTCTGGTAGCAGCTTCTGTCGGCTATCAAGATTACTTTTATTTTGCCAAGGTTTTTAAAAAGTTGACCGGTTCTACACCGAGCAGCTACCGACATGAGGATGAACCTTCCTTATAAGAATAAGCTTACTATAACAAATTTTTGATTACGGAAAGGTAGCACTATGAGTTTAACAAAGCTTCACCATTTTTTTTGCCATACCTGCACAGCTTTTTTGGTATCTGGACTTTTCTTATCTGGCTGCAGCCAAAGTGAAACTAACGATTCTACCTATGCCAATCTTGATACTTTAGATGTCAGCATTGGCTATTGGAATATTGAAGATATGTCCAATATTCAAAAGGATGCGATGCGCGATTATGTAGAAAAAAAGTTTTCGATTTCAATCAATCCGATCTCAGTCGACTGGTCTAACTATAAGGATTATTATCAAATGTTAAGTGTGACAAACAGTCTACCAGACGTATTTGCTACCCTCACGATTTCATCAAATGATACGAACGACTCTGCCTATTATGAAGATTTGATTCGCAACGGAAGTATTCAACCACTCCCAGACGATCTGAGCGCATGGCCAAATCTTGAAAAGCTGATGAATCAACTTGACTACACCCGCTACAGCGACGGACATTTTTATGCGATCCCGCGTATTTCCTTTGTAGATCCGACTCTCGCCTGTTCAGATGCAGCTATGATTGTACGTCGAGACTGGATGGAAAATCTTGGACTTGACGATCCCTCCAATATTGACGAA
This sequence comes from uncultured Lachnospiraceae bacterium, assembly GCA_958446555.1. GTDB lineage: Bacteria > Bacillota > Clostridia > Lachnospirales > Lachnospiraceae > Anthropogastromicrobium. The sequence goes on from CAUCWU010000213.1 coordinate 3,430, forward strand.
TTTATTGACTTAGTTGCTGCATTTGCAAATGATGACCCTGATCAAAATGGCTTAGATGATACAATTGGCTACAATGTCAATGCAACAAACGCCCTCGGTAAATGGGTGATGCTTGGCATTGCCCCAGATTGCAACACCTACTCCTGGATTGATCAAGATGGCACTTATATTCCATCTTGGTATAGCGAACAGTTTCGCGATGTTGTAAGCGCCTATCGAAAAATGTACGAAACCGGAGGACTCGATCCAAACTTTTATTTAAAAAATCCAAATGAAGTGATCACCGACTTTGCTTCTGGCAAGCTTGGTGCATTAGAATACAAATCTTCACCAAGCTCCATTCAGCTTCTGGCCGAGCAGTGGGAGCTTTACAATGACAAACCTTTTGAGGAATGTGTAGATGTTCTCCCAATGTTTCCGGCTCCAGATGGCACAATCTATTGTAACAGCAGCAATCCTTTCTGGTCCGAATCTTTTATCTCTTCTTCGGTTGATGAAAAAAAAATGGAGCGTATCCTCGCCCTGTTTGATTTTCTTTTGTCCGAAGAAGGCTTACATATGAGCAAGTATGGACTTGAAACTGTAGACTATAAGATTGATTCTTCTGGAAACTATACCTGTCTTCTCGACACCAACAAAACCTCTCTTTTGACACTTCTTGAAAACAAGTACCCTAGTATTGTATTATTCAGTGGTCTTGCTACCTGGGGTGGTTCTGATGACGATTTTGAATTAAATGAGATGAATTTTGCCCGCTATGGAAAGCACTGTGTGACTCTTGCCAACAAAGATGTCACTTGGAATAAAGAGCATGCCACGCTGATCAGCCGACCTTATGATTTCTTGATTTCTCCAAAGGAATCCTCTGAACTGTTCAGCACAACAAATGCCTTCTCCTGTTTTATCAAAGCAATCATCGGCTCTGAGCCTGCCCTTTCAATCTGGGATGAAGAAATTGATGAACTAAAAAAGCAGGGGCTTGACGATTATATTAAACGTCAAAATGACAGCTATCACACATTGCAAGAAAAAAGCAATACAAATTCAACTGCCAAGAGCAACTAACTCTAGAAAGGAAGAAATACTATGGACAGTAAACACACAACCAATATTGACTGGACTTCGGTACAGCAGCCGGTTCCTAAGTGGTTTCAGGATGCAAAATTCGGACTTTTTTTTCATTGGGGGCCATACAGCGTCCCTGCCTGCCTAAATGAGTGGTATTCTCGAAACATGTACTGCAAAGGACTTGAGCAAAACCGCTATCACGAAGAGCACTTTGGTTCACTGCACGATTTCGGTTACAAAGACTTTATCCCAATGATGAAAGGAGAAGCCTTCGATCCTGAAGAATGGGCCGATCTGGTTGTCAAAAGCGGAGCACGCTATGCCGGCCCTGTCACCGAGCATGCCGATAACTTCTCTATGTGGGACAGCTCTGTGAATCCAATCAACAGTGTCAATTGTGGTCCTCACCGCGATGTCTTTGGTGAGTGTGCAAAAGCCTTTCGAGAGCGCGATATTAAATTGATTGCCACATTCCACCATCAATGGCTGTGGGGATGGTTTATGTCTACAGACAATGAGGCTGACGTC
>CAUCWU010000214.1 GCA_958446555.1 uncultured Lachnospiraceae bacterium
AAATCTGCTCAGATAGTAGCTTAAGATACGTATGCAACGCCCAAAGGCTTATTTCCGCTTTCATTTCATTAATTTCATTTTCAGTAGGAATAACCACTCGTCCTTTCTTCATCCTTCGCTCATAGCGACGCGAGAGATAAACTTTTCCGCTATTTTCAAGCTGAGTATTTATATCCTCATACGTCATCTCGTCAGCCAAAGTTAAATCAATTATTTTTTCATCCTTGTTAGCCGAATTGATTTCAAATAAACAAATACCAAAGCGATTTCCTGTCGATGCACGACATTCCTTTATCGTACACTGCTCAGCCAAATTTTTGTCACTAGCCCATGCTAAATACAACCATTCAACACCAACGGGGCTAAACCTGTTATCCTCATTTATAAATTCTGCTTTTGGCATGAAGCGATCATATGATACCGTCTCAAGAGCTTTTAATTTTGCACCTCTAGCCAGATATCCATCAGTTTGAAAAATATCCAGTGAACGTTCCAACCGCACGCAACAATTGGCAAACAAATCATCAAACACTTTCAAAAATGTAGTCGTCATTGCTGATTCAACTTCATCATATTTAAATGTCTTATTTGCCAAAGCGGCTTGAAATTCATTCCATGTATTTTTAATTGTGATTTCGCTTTTCTTAATATCTCCGAAATCAAATAATGGAGCATTCATAATATTTTGATACGACATTTCGCATTATTTCCAATCTTATAATTTAATGTCAGCCAATCATCTTAGAATTCGAATCAATCTCTCTCGCCTTTCTTGATAAGTCTGGCTACCGGAGTAAGGTCTGTAAATGCGCTACCGATGATATTTCCACACACAGGGCACTCTATATCTTCATGTTCGCGGTTTCCTTCCCATATGGATTTATCGTCATATTCCGAAATAGAACCACATCTATCACAAGTCACTCGATGAGTCATCGTCAGACCTCCTTTGATTTTTTGTTTTTCTTTTCATCACATCTCAGCCAATCCTTAGATCGTTGCCTGCTGCTCACCGCGTAGAGGTGTGTGATTATTAGAGCAGCAAGAGCCACGGTCTCCCGTGGCCCCAGAGTCAGGACCCCACCTGAGACACAGTCAGTCTTGTTTGCCCCAGTATATCATATTATTCTCTATTTTGACAGCCTTTCGTGTACTTTCTTTCCCACTATGTAACACAGTCCACCAAGCATACCGCCAAGCGTGTTGTACACGATGTCTGACACTTGGAATGTCCCCAGTCGAAGCAGCAACTGCAGCATCTCGATGCTCACGGAGAAGATCAGGCCAAGCTTTGTGCTTTTCCATACTACACCCTTCTCAACATCAAACGTCCACATCACCATCCCGGTGAACGGCATCATCAGGATCACATTCTCGATGCACTCGGTCGTCAGCTGTCTTTCTCCGTTCACCGTTTCCCAGATGCCCCAGCCGCCCATTACATCGGACAAAGGATTCATCCACAAGTCCCGATTCAATAGCGTCCGGAACAGGATCATCGAGGTGACAAAAACAAGCAAGAATAACTTTCTAAAAAAAGAGGATACTTTGAATGCAGTAAACCATGTATGGATTGCTGCTTTCCAACCTTTTCCGGCTTCAGACGGGTAATAGGCATAAAGGTAAAAAAACAGAGCAAAAAAAGAAAGCAAGCATGAAAAGCCAAAAGGTTTATATAGAGCTGCTAGAATATTAGTAAGGATTTTTTTGGTAATAATTAAAAGCTGACTCATTTTTACTTTTCTCCTTGATTTCTTTCAGACAACAGCTCAACGCATCCTATTTTAGTCAGAAGCGGAATACTTCGACCTTTTTATAATGTTCAGGCTATTCTGATCATGTTACTTTAAGTGAGCCAACTTGCTTTTTGCCTCATTAATAATGAACTTTGTCTCCTTAGGAAAAGAAATCCATGTCACAACCATTATTTCAAAAATATAAATGAAAAATCCAGGGATAGCACTAAAACAAAATCCACATACTAAAAAAGCGCACGTCTGAATAAAAGGATACAGCTTTTCCTTGGTGTTATATTTTATCCACTTAAAATCAGGTAAACATAAAAAGTACCAGCATACAGCCGATAGCAATGTACCCACTGCAAAACTTTCCTTTACCTTATAAAGGTTATAGCATATTACATTAAACACAAATCCCACAACAATAATCGCTGTGAGTTTTATAAAATAAATACTCTGCTTTTTTTGTGCCTTATAGAGATTGACGTAAATGCTTTTTATGACAATATAAAAAATCTGTGCCGCAAAAAGCAAAAACATCACCTTAGCAGAATCGATATATTTTGTTAAATATACTTCCAAAATAAATCTAGCAGGAAATGCACAGGATACAATCAATGCGGCAAAAATCATCACATAATTTCTTGCTTTTCTTACCTTAACTTCATCTGTTGCCTTACAAAAGTAATTATATAATGTAGTTGTAACAGGTGTGACTGCGACATTCATAAAGTTCTCCATGCTAACAGCAAATGAGTACTGTGCAAATGCAAGCGTAGTCATAAGAGCTTTTACAAACCATCGATCCATACTTGTAAGTACAACTGATGACAGATTTCCAACAGTTAATAATATACCCGCTTTTATATTTTTTATCAGCTCATCAAACGAAAATGTATTTCCATCATTTTTGCTACCAATAAGTTTTCTACAGTTGAGTTCCAATACAATCCATACAATAAAATAAACCGCAACATTACTCAGCAGAAAGCAAAGAGCATTATCTGTTTTTATTAAGAAAATCCAAATCATGTTTGCAAAGAAAATCAAAACCGTATTTGCATTCATGATTTTTCCGTAAAGTGAGAACTCACCCGTTGCTTGATATAATTGTTTGAAATAGTTTGCTAAATTCAACGGAAGAATTGAAAGCGAAAAAAACACCAAAACTTCTTGCTTTGAAATTATCGCAATAATAGCACAAACAATCGTAACAACAATTTCAAACAACCTTAAAGTTGAAAGGTTTGTCCCTAAATCTTCACGCCGGAGTTCTTTAATGTTTTTTCCTCCATATTTTAGGTACATTCCATCAACAAATCCAAAGTGAAATAAACCAGCATAACTTACATATAGCTGGAATGTTTTTATTGTAGCGTAGCTTTCCACACTCAGCTCTTTCGGGAGAACAAAATTAGTTATCAGATTAAATCCTAAATTTATGAAATTTGCTATAAGGACGTACATCAGTCCTTTTTTCAGTGATGTTGACATTGTAGACTTTCTCTTCCTTCATTTTTATGAAGATCAGATGCTCTCAATCTTCAATTCCACTTTATATCGTATTAAACACGACTCGAAGTTTTACTTTTTCAAATGTTCTCTTGGTTGTTTTCTTTTTATTATATGGGAGCATCAAAATCTTCAATTTATATTTCAAATTTTCTTTGTATTCTGCAAAAGCTATAAAAGCTTCTTTTGTTTTTTCTGGCATCATCTCGGAATACCCTTTTAGTATTTCCTTCGCCATATCACTTCTAAGGACATTTTTATTTTTAACGATCCCCATCAGTGTATCTTTCAGAGAATGCCTTTGTGCTCCCAAAACATTTGCATCATGCTGTCTATACATGATATAGGCATTCTGATCTGAATAAAAAAAGCCATTCACAGCAAGACACACAAAGCTGATCCAGCTATCATGCATACTAATTACTGAAGGTTTGTATTGTTTCAGCTTTTCCATCAGTGCTTTATTAAACACAAATGTACATCCTGGTGTTCCATATGTCAGAATATCATACAATGGATTTTTAAATGTATTATCTGTAAACGATTTCCGGATAAATGTTAAGTCTTTGTCCACCACTTCAACTGCACTACTGTATAAAGCAGGCTTGTCTATATTTTCAATACATTTTACAGCAGAAATGATTTTTTCTTCTTTCCAGACATCATCCTGATCACACAGCGCATAATAATCGTAATTTATATCCGCTTTCCAAATCAAGTTCAGAAAACTTTTCGCCGGTTTTAAATTATTCCCTCCATAAACTTTAACCCTATCATACTTTTTCAATATTTCAACCGTTTTATCTGTAGAACCATCGTCACGCGCAAGAATATCAACATATATGTCCTTCTGCGCTAGTACGCTTTCCAATAGTTCTGGTAAATATTTTTCGCCATTATATGTAGATAATAATATTAAGCATCGACACATACTAAACCTCTCAAATTATTCGCTTGCAATTGCTTGTGCTTTCGCATTATATGTTATATATAAAGCAATAATTACCCAAAGCAACTGCGATACATCAGCAACAGACAGCATTACCGCCACATAGGACACAAAACAGAGAAAAAAGCTGTTATTCATGTTTCTTGAATTTTTGAATGTTGCTTTTTTCCAAGAAGATTTAAGAAGCGAGTAGAATAAGCTAAAACATGCAATTCCACCTAACAAACCTTCCTCTACAAAATATCCAACATAACCGTTATCAATGGTATCTCTTACCTGCCATATTCCATTTATACGATAACTTAATTTTCCTCTTGTATGGCAACTTGCTCCCAGTCCAAATACTGCATTATGTATCAGCATCCAAGAAATACCCGATAACTGTATCATTCTTGACGAAAGCCCCGTCGAAGAATTTCCTCCAAAATTTTCAATTGTCTCACTGCTATCTCCAAATGCAATCATTACAGATTTAATAATATTTGAAAACTGCTGCGCAACTGTCGGTACAACAAAAGAAACCACAACAGCGACACATGCAATCGCACAGACCGCAGTTAAAATTCTGTTTCTCGTTTTTTTATCCGCAATTATAACATATACCAAAAAGAGTGCCAGCAATACAACGATTGTTCCTCGTGACTCAGTCAAAAACGCCGCAATAACATTTAAACCGAGAACACAGCTATTCCACGCATTTTTTTCATTTTGCCAAACATACAATGCAAGCGGAATAATAAGTGCGCAATACATTGCATAATATACCGGATGTCCGAAAGTTGCCTCTGCACGAATAATACCCATTCTTACAGTAGATACCAT
>CAUCWU010000215.1 GCA_958446555.1 uncultured Lachnospiraceae bacterium
CATCGACGAGTGTGGATGACAATGGATGTGCATTTTCCGCAAACGACATGTATCCGTATGTGAGAAACCCAAGAGTGTTGGGCTTAGGAGAGGTAATGGATGATCCGGCTGTTATTCATGCAGAGGAGAGCATGTTTGTAAAGATGAATCTCTTTGAGAACAGAACAATTGACGGACATGCACCGTATTTGCCGAACAAGGAGTTGAGCGCGTATAAGATGGCTGGCGTGGATACCGACCATGAAGCGACAACCTTTGAATATGCATTGGAGGAGGTGCGCAGGGGACTGCATGTCCACATCCGTGAAGGAAGTGCGGCACATAATCTGAAGGATATCGTAGAGGGAATTATACGAACTGGAATTGACACGGAATATTTTTCTTTCTGCACAGATGACAAACATATTGAAGATATTTTAAGAGATGGTCACATTGACTATAGCGTAAAAATGGCGGTAAAGCTTGGACTTGATCCGATTCGTGCTATTAAAATGGCAACGATCAATACTGCAAAGTGTTATGGATTAAAGCATTTGGGTGCAATTTCACCGGGATTTCAGGCGGATTTTGTGGTACTTGATAATTTGACAGATTTAAATGTGACAGACGTATTTTATAAAGGAAAACGATTGAACGAGGATGCACCGATTCGTGTGCGTCCTTGCAGCCACGTGTTAAAGCATACCGTTCATCTGGATAAAGTCAAGGCAGAGCGATTTCTTTTGCCAATTTCAAAGAAAAAGACGCATGTGATTGAAATTCATGCAGGACAGATCACGACGACCGATTTGACGATTTCACTTCCTCCTACATTAAACTTTGAACCATTCGGCGGATATTCAAAAATTGCAGCGGTTGAGCGGCATCACAATACAGGTAAGATCGGCGTTGCCGTGGCAAAAGGGTATGGAATCAGAAATGGCGCGGTGGCATCATCCGTGTCACATGACTCGCACAATATTATTGTAATCGGAGACAATGATGCCGATATGGCGATTGCAGTCAATGAGATTATACGAACTCAGGGCGGTTATACCGTGGTGGAAAATGGAAAGGTATATGAGACATTAGCGCTGCCGATTATGGGCTTGATGAGCGATGCTGGCTTTGAAAATGTGAATGAAGCATTGCAGCGAATGATTAAAAAAGCGCATCAAATGGGTGTGGCTTCGAAGATTGATCCATTTGTAACACTTTCATTTCTGGCACTTCCAGTAATTCCAGAGCTTCGGATTACACCGAGAGGAATTTGTAAGATGACAGCAAAAGGCCCCGCTATTTTATCGTAAGCTGAGCAGAACGAATATCCCAATGGAACAGAACTGGTAACGGAAAGGAGCATCATATATGAATAAAAAAATATGGGATTTGTATGCACCGATTTATGAGAAGGCAATGCGTATGGATCAGAAATATTATGCGTATATGTATAAGCGCATTTCAAGACGAGTAGTGGATAAAGAAGTGTTGGAAATTGCAACTGGTCCGGGACTTTTGGCGAAGCATGTAGCGCAGGTATCGAAGCGAATGATCGCGACGGATTACTCAGAAGGGATGATTTGCGAGGCATTAAAGGGAAACTATCCCAAACAGCTGAAATTTGAAGTGGCAGATGCGACGTGTCTGCCGTATGAGAACAACTCATTTGATGTGGTCATAATTGCCAATGCGCTCCATGTGATGCCAGAACCGCAAAAGGCGCTGAAAGAAATTGATCGTGTGCTCAAAGATGGAGGCTTGCTGATTGCACCGAATTTTGTGGGACATAAGAAGGGTGTTATCAGCCGCATTTGGTCAGGAATTTTGAAAATTGCAGGAATTCGCTTTGAACATCAATGGACATCAGAGGAATATCTTCGATGGTTGGAATTTCATGGTTGGCGTGTGCGGTTTTCAAAAGAGTTGGGAGCGCGCATTCCGCTTGTGTATACAGAATGTGTACGGAAGTAATATGTGAAAGTAATATGTATATGTATAGATAATAATAAGCATAAAGAATGTGTGAACGCATAGGAAAGGAGAACAAAAATTATGATGGAATATACCAACAAATATTGGAACATGCTTATGCCGTTTATCAAAAAGAGCTTAAATAAGCGCTATGGAAAAGCATATACGAAAGCGTTGATTCCAAAAGCAGATGCAGAATATCGAGATATGTTAAATCGCTCAGATGATATTGGAAGGGACAATCCGATGGCGTCCAACACGTATGAATGTCTGGTCTTCTTGGCAATATGGAAAGCTGCTGATGGAAAAATTTCAGTAGAAGATCTGCGTGCGATTTCAAAAGATGTGCTGTCCGCTCCGATCATGAAGGTAATGGGCATTTTGATCAATGCCAATAAGGCGAGCGGTATAAAACGAATTCAAAAAATGATGGAAAGAGATGCGAAGTGGCTGGACGAGCATCCGCAGTATAAAAAATATTCGTGGGATTTCCATTTCGATGAAAAGAAACACAAGGATGGCTTCTACTATTATTTTACACAGTGTCCATTGAATACATTTGCAAGAAGAGAGGGCTATCTGGAGGTATTGCCGGTTATGTGCGATATTGACCATATAACAGCTTCCCTGATGCATGCAAAATTAAATAGAAAATACACATTGGCAAGCGGCGGAAAGGTTTGTGATTATTGGTTTGTCGGTGATAAGATGAAAAATCCAAAATAAAAATTAAAGTAAAATGAAGTAAGGCAAAAGAAAGTGAAACAAAGTAAGTAAAATAAGGTAAAGTAAGGTAAACGTTCAATATGATTAAGGAATATGGGATCAAAGATTGGAATTCATTTATTCAGACGATTAATGGTTTGACATGGTCTCTTGCAAGAGAACTTGGACCAAGCAATATCCGTGTAAATGCAGTTGCACCTGGTATCACAAAAACTGATATGGTTGCCGCTTTACCAGAGCAGGTGATTGCACCATTGATTAAGATGATTCCGCATAATATTTTAGCCGCTGGGATAGTCCTGGCGGCTAATTTTGTTTAACAAAAATGAAAATATAGTACATTGAATAAATTTGATCTCTGGAATATACTTACAGCAGAATACTTGTAAAAATGCAGATAAAAGTCAGTTAAAATCAATAATATAAGGAGGGCGTAAAATGATTTTAAAGTTAAATGAGCTGCGTGACAAGCTGGCTGGATGTTGGACCGGAAAAAATGTAGGAGGTGTGCTTGGAGCACCGTTTGAGTGCAAGCGAATGATTCCAAATGTAGATTTTTATGTGCAGGATCTTACTCAGGGACCGCCGGCAAATGATGACCTAGATTTACAGATTGTGTGGCTGGCTGCTGTTGAGCGGTATGGAAGAAATGTAAATGCGTCAATTCTTGGAGAATATTGGCTGTCCTTTGTTATTCCAAACTGGGTTGAGTATGGAACCGGGAAAACAAATCTTCGTGCAGGTTTAGTTCCGCCATTGAGTGGTGATGTAGATAATACTTATAAGAATAGCAATGGCTGCTGGATTCGTTCAGAGCTGTGGGCTTGTCTTGCACCGGGACATCCTGAAATAGCAACGCGCTATGCATTTGAGGATGCAATTGTAGATCATGCTGATGAGGGAATGTATGCAGAAATTTTTACATCAGCAATACAAAGTGCAGCTTTTGTAGAGAGTGATAGCGAGAAGCTTGTTGAAATAGGTCTTTCTTATATTCCAGAGAACTGTATGACTGCACAGGCAATACGAAAGGCAGTTGACTGCTATCATTCGGGAGTTGATTTCATTGAGGCTAGAAAACTGATTCATAATGCAGCACCTGGAACTTTTGGCATTCAGGGAATCGCGATTAGTGAAATTCCGACAGAGAATAATGAAGGAATGGAATTGGGTGCAGCTGGTTTTGACGCACCGGAGAATGTGGCATTTGTTGTGCTCGGTCTTTTGTATGGAGAAGGCGATTTTGGAAAGAGTCTTATTTTGGCAAATAATTGCGGTGAGGATACTGACTGTACGTGTGCAACGTTAGGCGCACTTTTAGGTATCATGAATGGAGCATCGAAACTTCCAAAAAGATAGACAGATCCGCTGAATGATAAAATTGTTACGATGTGTATAAATAAAACAGGTGGCGGCATTTGGGTGCCAGAAACGGCAACTCAGCTTGCAGAGCGTATTTTGAGAGATATTCCAGGATTTCTTGGACAGGATCTTTGCGATGTATTTGCAGAGGGCGGTATGAAAATTGAGTGTTGCGAAAGAGAAGCACTGTTTTGCAAGAAAATAGATGACTATCTTCCATATATTAATTTAAGCGGCAGAATGTATGAGACACCTTTAAATGAGCTTTGTGCGCAGCCATATGTAGCTAGATATAAATTTACCGCATTTCAGGTTTTGATTGATTATGAGGGATCAGCTTTCTTTAAAAAAGGAGAAAATCGAAAATTTAAAGTAAAAGTGATCAACTCGAATACAATGAGAGAACAGCAGTGGGTTAAAATAAAGCTGTATTTGCCAGATGGTGTCACAGCAGTGGGTGTATCAGAAGTGGAAATGCCACTAAATAATCTTTATCTTTCTTGTGCGGAAAAGGAATTCGAGTTAAATACAGAATCATTTATGTCTGGAAGGATGGAGCTGATTGTAGATGTATCACTTAATGGAAGGCATTCAAGTGGACCTGTAAAAATGGTATTGCTTGGTCAGTAAGTGCAATGTTGGTTAAAGCAACAAAAGGAGTCGTAAAAACATGGAAGAAAAAAACAGAAAAAATCCATTTTGGAATGCTAAGCTTACGAGTGAAGAGAGATTAGACTGGCTTTTAGCCAATATGACACTGGAAGAAAAGATAACATGTATGGCTTCAACTATGCCTGAGCTGCCGCGTTTTGGAATTGATATGAGTTATGTGGGTGGTGAGGCTGCTCACGGTGTTGAGGCTCGAAATGATCAGAATGGGCGAAATATACCTGAGCCAACTACTTCATTTCCACAGCCAATTGGCATGAGTGCCAGCTGGGATACAGAGATTATAAAGAAGGCGGGAGAAGTCACT
>CAUCWU010000216.1 GCA_958446555.1 uncultured Lachnospiraceae bacterium
TGCCTGATAGGGCATGGAAGATATTTAAGATATTATATATTACTTTGATGAATTTTAAAAGACCTTTTTTAAATTTTTTATTTTTTTAGAGAATTTTGGTAGAAAGTAGGAAGTGGAGAGCACGGATTCCGTCGATTTGCTTCGCAAATTGCTTCTTCCTCATGATTGGGCGGCGCTCCTAACCACTTTGTGATAATACCTACGGATTGCTGCGCTTCGCTCCCGCAATCCTACAATCATTCGGAATCCGCTAATTTGCTTCGCAAATTGCTTCTTCCTCATGATTGGGCGGTTCCTAAAAAGACAGGGAGTACCACGTGCAAGCACGGGTACTCCCTGTCTTTTTGTAACCTGGTATTATCACATCATTCCGCCCATACCAGCGCCTGCCGGTGCTGCCGGGGTTTCTTCCTTAATATTTGCTACTACAGACTCAGTTGTCAGTAAAGTAGAAGCTACGCTTGTTGCATTCTGCAGAGCGCTTCTTGTTACCTTTGCCGGATCAAGGATACCTGCCTCGATCATATCAACATAGGTCTCGTTGTAGGCATCATAGCCCACGCCATCCTTTGCCTCACGAACGTTGTTGATAATAACAGCGCCCTCAAGACCTGCATTGCTTGCGATATGGAACAGCGGAGCCTCCAGTGCCTTCATGATGATCTTTGCACCGGTCTTCTCATCTCCCTCAAGGGAAGCAACTAACTCAGCTACCTTCTTGGATGCCTCGATATATGCGGTACCACCACCTGCAACGATACCTTCCTCTACTGCTGCTCTGGTTGCATTTAATGCATCTTCCATACGAAGCTTGCACTCTTTCATCTCAGTCTCAGTTGCTGCACCAACACGGATTACTGCAACACCACCTGCAAGCTTTGCAAGACGCTCCTGCAGCTTCTCCTTATCAAACTCAGAAGTGGTCTCAGCTAACTGACCCTTGATCTGGCCAATTCTTGCCTCGATTGCGGACTTCTCACCACAACCATCTACGATAACAGTGTTCTCCTTCTGAACCTTTACAGACTTAGCACGGCCAAGCATATCAATTGTGGTATCCTTTAACTCATAGCCAAGATCAGAAGAAATTACAGTACCGCCAGTCAGAATTGCGATATCCTGCAGCATTTCCTTTCTGCGATCGCCATAACCTGGAGCCTTTACACCAACTACCTGGAAGGTTCCTCTTAACTTGTTTACGATCAGAGTGGTCAGAGCCTCACCCTCGATATCCTCAGCGATGATTAACAGCTTTGCACCTGCCTGAACGATCTGCTCCAGTAACGGAAGGATCTCCTGAATGTTGGAAATCTTTTTATCAGTAATTAAGATATACGGATTGTCAAGAACTGCTTCCATCTTCTCCATATCAGTTGCCATATATGCGGATACATAACCTCTGTCGAACTGCATACCTTCTACCAGATCCAGCTCGGTCTTCATGGTCTTGGACTCCTCGATTGTGATAACACCATCCTTGGAAACCTTCTCCATTGCATCTGCAACCATCTCACCTACAGACTCATCTGCTGCAGAAATTGCTGCAACCTTTGCCATCTGTGCCTTACCGGAAATTGGCTGGCTCATTCTTGCGATCTCAGCTACTGCTACGTCAGATGCCTTCTTCATACCCTTTCTTAAAACGATCGGGTTAGCACCTGCTGCTAAGTTCTTCATACCTTCGTTGATCATTGCCTGAGCAAGTACGGTAGCGGTTGTGGTACCATCACCAGCAACATCATTTGTCTTAGTTGCTACTTCCTTAACCAGCTGTGCGCCCATGTTCTCGAATGCATCCTCAAGCTCGATCTCCTTTGCAATGGTAACACCATCGTTTGTGATTAACGGAGTGCCGTAGGACTTATCCAGAACAACATTTCTTCCTTTCGGTCCGAGGGTTACTCTGACGGTATCTGCCAATTTATTTACACCAGCCTCTAAAGCTGCTCTTGCTTCTGCGCCGTATTTAATTTCCTTAGCCATGATTTTATTCCTCCTGATACTAATATATCAACCAAATTCTGTTAGATGCTTGCGAAAGTCTCAGATGCAAGCTTAATTCGCTTGTGATTTTGAAACTCTAGCATCACTCAACAACTGCAAGAATATCGCTCTGCTTTACAATAATGTAGGTCTCATCCTCAAGCTTTACCTCTGTTCCGGCATACTTGGAGTAGATAACGGTCTGACCAACCTTTACCTGCATCGTTACTTCCTTGCCATCAACAACTCCACCAGGACCAACTGCGATGATCTCTGCCTGCTGTGGCTTCTCTTTCTCAGAACCCGGAATTACGATACCGGACTTTGTAGTGGTTTCTGCTGCGACCTGCTTTAATACAACTCTGTCACCTAAAGGTACTAACTTCATAATGGAAACCTCCTTGATATTTCTACTTTATCATAGAACTTATTTTCTTATCTTACGTCTTGTTGCTAGCACTCATTTCATCCGAGTGCTAACGATGACATTGTTTATAATACTTATTTTGGTAAAATATTGCAAGCCCGTATAGATTAATATATTTTTATTTATCTCGTTTTTTCTCTTGTTTTCTTATTTTTTCTTCTATTTTCTTTTATTTTCTTTTCTTATAGAAAAATTGTATTTAGTCTTTCCATTTTGTCCAAAATAGAGTATACTGTTCATGATCATCTATGATGTCAAAGGAAAAATGGCATGATAGAAAAACAGGAAAGGAGTTTTGCTATGGTTAAATTTGTAAAAAAAGTGACCAAGCTGGCACTCAAGAGCGCTGCTGTATGTACAGGAATTGCAGCCGGTGTTGCACTGCTACACAAGTACGTGAAAATTCAGTCTAACTGCAGTGAGTGTGGACCAAAGGAAGATAATTTCGATGAGGATTTGGACGAGGACACCACAAAGCCAACAGAAGAAGTAAAAGAGTCTGAGGCTTCTGATGAAGAGTCCGATGCTATTTCTTCCGACGAGGCAACCGATTCCTCAAGCCGTCGCTACATCAATATTCATGTGACCAGTCAAAACAATGACGTGGACATCAATATTGATAAGGGTAAGCTTGTTGATGATGCCGCAAAGCTGGTATCCGATGCCGCTCAGCTGACCAAGAAGTTAAGACCAGGCTCTCATGAAGAGAAGGAAGAAAAGGCTGAAGAGACTGAGGAGAAGAATGAAGAAACCGATACCACTCATCATCTTCATTTTAAGAGTATGAATGCTAACAATGATATCGCTGATCTTGATATTGAGGATTTGGGTGTTGATATCGATGAAGATTTAAGCGAAGGTGTTTCTGATCTGTATGCAATGGATGGTGTTACAGAGGATGAGGCCGAAGAGACTGTTGTAGGCGAAGCTGAAGCTGATCATGCTGAAGATAGCGAGCCAACAGAGACTCCTGTGGCTGATTCTGAAGAAAAGACTGACGAAGCTCCTGTTAATTCTTCTATCCATCTTTAAAAATTATTTTACCGCTAAAAAAAGCGACCGGTTCCCCGGTCGTTTTTTTATTGTGCTTTTTTCTTGTCATCCATTTCCATGATGCCGTTTGTTTTAATCATTGCTCTCGGAATGGAATCCTTGGAGTTTTTCCACGGTGCATCTTTGAAACGATAATCAAACTTATCAGCAAACCAGTCAAGCTCCTCTGCCAGACGTTTCATGTTATCCAGATACAGCTTTCCAGTAATCTCGGTAAACTCATCCAGTTCTTTTTGATTCAAACATTTTGCGCCCTCTTTTAACAGATCACCATAGTGCTCGGTACAAAAGCCCTTTCCCTTTGCATACAGCTCGCGAAATGCCGCATCGCTCTTCCATGTTGCGACTACTGTGTGCAGATAACGCTCAAAGGTGTTGTTGATGCGGTCACAGATAAAGCAGGACTTATTTAACTCATCAATATAGTCCGTCAATGGATTGCTTGTCTCTTTTTTAAAGAAGGATGCCTTTTTTGGTGGCATCTTCATGCGCTTTTCGATTTCTTTGTTTGTGCGGTCGATATGAGTCTTTAAAACTAGAGCCAGACCTAGCTTGTTATTCTGATCAAACACCATTTTCATATGTGTCTTACAAAATCCAAGTCGGTCTGTCTCCATGCGGATATCATCCTCCATGTAGCTTGGCCCCATCGTAAATTCAACTGCATTGTTCTCAAGAATTGTCTTCATCGCACAGATTGGACACTCGCTATCCATTGCAAACGCATCGTTAATCGGAATCGTATACAGTTTTTCTTTCATACTCTGCTCCTTATTTTGGCAGCTTGAAGCTAGACTTTAAGGAGACAATACGGTTAAATACCGGCTTTCCTTCCTCAGAATCCTTGCAATCTACGCAGAAGAAACCATTGCGCACAAACTGGAAGCTATCGTATGCCTTTGCATCCTTTAATGACGGCTCCATTACGCAGTCCTTCAAAACAGTTAAGGAATTTGGATTGAAATTTAATGTGCCATCTGCATTTAACTTACCCTTTTCCTCGTCAACCAGATTCTCATACAGGCGAACCTCAGTGTGGAATGCAGTCTTTGCTGCTACCCAGTGAATGGTTCCCTTTACCTTACGGCCATCCGGGCTGTTGCCACCCTTAGATGCCGGATCATAGGTTCCATGAACCTCTACGACATTGCCATTCTCGTCCTTAACGCAACCAGTGCACTTTACAAAGTATGCGTTCATCAGACGAACCTCATTGCCTGGGAACATACGGAAATACTTCTTCGGCGGCTCCTCCATGAAGTCGTCTGCCTCGATATAAAGCTCTCTTCCAAATGGAATCTTTCTGCTTCCAAGCTCAGGATTCTCAAGATTGTTAACTGCCTCTAGCTCCTCAATCTGATCCTCCGGATAGTTGTCAATGATAAGCTTAATCGGATTTAATACGGCCATCACTCTAGCACGCTTCAGCTTTAAGTCCTCACGGATACAGTACTCAAGCATTGCATAGTCAACAGATGAATTTGCTTTTGCCACACCACACAGATCAACGAACATTCGGATGGACTCTGGTGTGAAACCTCTTCTT
>CAUCWU010000217.1 GCA_958446555.1 uncultured Lachnospiraceae bacterium
AATGGTCAACTCCTCATGTGGGCATGCATCGTAAATATACAGCTGAATATCGGTAAAATTGATGACATGAAGCTTGATTGGAGTTGCATACTTGGAGACAAGCTTTGCCAGATCGACAACCTTCTGCTTTGCTCTCTCGCTGGTGTACGGCGGTGCATGGAAATAGACAGCCTCAATGGTAACGCCTCTCTTTGCGATCATGTAACCAGCTACTGGGGAATCGATTCCGCCAGATAGCAGAAGCATTGCCTTTCCTGCTGTACCAACCGGCATACCACCTGCGCCTGGGATCGATACCGAATATACATTGATGCAGGTATCGCGCACCTCAACTGTCAGTAACACCTCTGGATTATGCACATCAACGCGCACATTATCGTATGCCTTTAAGATTGCCTCTCCGAGATCTGCATTGAGTTCCTGAGAGTTCTTTGGATAGCTCTTTCTCGCACGGCGGCTATGCACCTTAAATGTATAATTGGCCTCTGGATAGACAGCACCCATATACTCTACAACCTGCTCTGCAAGCTTATCATAGCCTTCATCAGACAGCTGCACAACCGGGCAGATCCAAACGATTCCAAATACGTGCTTTAACGCATCCACTGCCTCATCAAAATCGTAATCGCTAAGTGCCTGCACATAGATACGGCCAGACTCCTTCTTTACTTCAAACTCACCCTCTACTCGCTCCATTGCCAGTCGAATGTGCTTTACCAGCGCATCCTCAAATAGATAGCGGTTCTTTCCCTTTATGCCAATCTCGGCATACTTAATTAAAAATGCATGATATTTCATGTTATTCCTCACATTCTATCGTCTTGTATAACGGCGAAGCATTGGAAGCAGCTCCTTTAATGCCGCAAGTGCCTCGTCTAATTCTTCTTTGGTTGTATTCTCACAGAAGGAAAAACGAAGTGTTCCCTCTAGCAGTGGCTTTTCTAGTCCGATTGCCTGAAGCGTCGTTGACAAAGCCGGATGATTCGAAGAGCATGCACTTCCCGATGAGACATAGATGCCACGATCGCTTAATGCATTTAATAAAACCTCGCTTCTGACACCTGAAAAGCTAACACTTACGATATGCGGTGCTCGTCTTTCCAGACATTCATCGCCATCCACAGTCTCATCCCAGCCATTTACGGTAATGCCTTCTAGCTGATGAACACCCTCCAGAAAATATCGGCGAAGCTCATTTAAATGTGCTTTTTTCTGTTCAAACTGCTTGTAGGCAATTTCTGCTGCCAGACCCATTCCTGCTGCACCTGGGACATTCTCGGTTCCAGAACGCATACCAGCCTGCTGACCACCGCCAAAGATAATCGGATGCAGATTCACCTTGCTGCTGCAATACAAAAATCCTGCTCCCTTTGGGCCATGGAATTTGTGTGAGCTGACAGATAACAGATCAATCCCCTGCTTCTTTGGGCGAATCACAAGCTTTGCATAGGCCTGAATCGCATCAACATGGAAAACTGCGCCTGGCACAATACTGTGCACCAGCTTTGCAGCCTCCTCTACTGGCTGAATGCTTCCAATTTCATTGTTGACATACATAATTGATACCAAAATGGTATCCGGCGTCAGCGCTTCCTTTAACTGCTCAAGTGAGATCTGACCTCTGTTATCAACTGGAAGGAAGGTAATGCGAAAGCCCTGCTCCTCCAAAAATGATGCAGTTGCCTTTACACTTGGATGCTCAATTGATGTGGTAATGATATGGTTGCCCTTTCTTTTTGCTGACAGAGCCGTTCCAATCAGTGCCATATTATTTGACTCGGTACCGCCAGAGGTGATGATTAGCTCCTTCGGATCGACCTTAAGTGTGTCGGCAATTCTCTGTCTGGCTTCCTTGATATAGCCCTCTGCCACAACACCCTTTTGATGACGAGATGATGGGTTTCCAAAATCAACATCCATCAGTTTTTTCATCAGCTCCTGCACACGCTCATCCACGCGTGTCGTCGCTGAATTGTCCAAATATGCTTCCATTCCTACTCCTCCAATACATATCCGAGCATGGCAAGCACTGCCATTCCGGCTGTCTCTGTTCGTAAAATTCGTCTTCCAAGCGTGATCGCCTTGGCACCAAGCGCCTCTGCCTGTGCTACCTCTTCATCCTCAAAGCCGCCCTCTGGGCCAATAAAGATTGCAACCTGCTCACCTTTTTTAACTGCTGTCAATGTTTCTCTCGTTGCCTGCATGTTTTTTGCATGCTCAAATGGGACAAGGATATGTTCCATGCCAGATGCATAGGCAAGCGCGTCCTTATAAGTCATAAGCGGATGCATCTGTGGAATCAGCCCACGGCCTGCCTGCTTTGCTGCACTCTCTGAGATTGCCTGCCAACGCTTTCTCTTTGCCTCTTCCTTTTTGCTGTCAAGCTTGACCACACATCGCTTCATCTGAACTGGAACAATCTCATAGATGCCAAGCTCAACACATTTTTGAATGATCGTCTCCATCTTATCGGCCTTTGGCAACCCCTGAAAAAGCACAATTTTCGCTGGAAGCTCACTTGTCTTCTCATTGACCTGCTCAATTTGCGCAACGACGGACTCTGCCTCCAGCTGAGCGACACTGCAAAGATACTCGTGATTGCCATCATTGACACAGATTTCTTCGCCAATCCGCATTCGAAGTACATTTTTGATATGATTGACATCATTTCCGATGATTGTCACCTCATGCTCTGTCACCTGCTCCGGCTTTACAAAAAAATGATACATACCCTTTCCCTTCTGTTATTTCATTATTTTCTTCTGGTGACAACAGACACCCACTCGCCCTGATGCAGCACATCGATTACCTCAAACTCTGGATTCTTTGCGAATGCATCCAAAACTGCCTGCTCCTTCATATCAATGATACCAGAAGTGATAAAGATACCGCCATGCTTTACATGAACTGCCACAACTGCCTGCAGAGCAATAATGACATCAGCTAAAATATTGGCAACGACAACATCATACGCCTCATAGCCAACCTCATCCTTAATCGCCTGATCATCGATCAAGTTTCCAATTAAAACCTTGTACTGCTCTGGTGTGATGCCATTTACCTCTGCATTTTCGTGTGCTGCATCAATTGCATTCTCGTCAAGGTCAGTTCCCACAACATGGTCTGCACCGCTTAACAGTGCACAAATTGATAAGATACCACTTCCAGTTCCGACATCCAAAACAGCATCGCCCGGCTTTACATACTTGCGAATCCCTGCGATACAAAGCTGAGTTGTCTCATGCTTTCCGGTTCCAAATGCCATACCAGGGTCGATCTGAATCAGCTTCTTATCTTCCATTCCCTCCGGGATTTCCTCCCAGGTCGGCTTAATCAAAAGATCATCGACAACGAACGGCTTGAAATACTGCTTCCAGTTGTTCATCCAATCCTTGTCCTCAGTCTCAGATGCAGTAATCTCACAGGAACCTGCATTGACAAAAGAAGCAACCTCCTCAAGTGCCAACTTTACATCTGCCAAAGTCTTCGGTACATCGTAGGTGTCATCCAGATAAAAGCTAACCTTTGCCTCTCCGTCGTCTGGTCCTAAATCTGGAAGCACATCGATGAACATACCCTTTGTATCATTCTCAGTCAGTTCAACCTTATCCTCAATCTCAATTCCTTCGATACCGATCTCACTTAACTTCTCACTGATGAAATCCTCTGCTGCTGTTGTCGTCTGAATCGTAAATTTTTTCCACTTCATAAATTTCTCTTTCCTTTTCTATAATCTATCACTCATGGAGTACTGGTGCCTTCGGAATCGCAAAGCCCGATTGCAGCACACCATTCTCATCAAAATAGTATTCACCGTTTCCGATGACCATCTTACCAGTCACCATATCGCCTGCCTGATAAAAATAATAGTTCTTTCCATCAAGCTCCAGCCAGCCGGTATGCATCTTTCCATCCGGGTCCATATAAAACTTTGTATCCCCGTTAATCCAACCGGTATACATCTGACCTGTCGTGTAGTCAAAGTAATAGCATCCTTCCGCTAGCTCCTGCCACTGAAGACCCAACGCGCCATTTTCATGCACGTAATAGGTGGCGCCATTCCAGTTCACAAAGCCTTTTTGATCTCCAGCACCTGCTAACACCTTAATCGAGCATACCTTTGACTCGCCTGCTGCATTGTACACATAAGCCTGAACTGTATACACACCAGTTTTTCCAGCATGGTCACCCAGATTGACATGATATGAGATCGTGTCACTTGTGATCTCTTCTGTATCCCTTGTTAGTACATCTGTACTATCATATTCAATCCAAACTGGAAACTCAGCTCTCACTGCATCTGAGCCGACATCCCATGTCACGGTAAATCCAGTATCGTCCATCTGTGTCACGCGCGGATGATAGACATTAAAGCCACCTGTCATACCCCAGCCATTGATCTTCGCATAGGCATTGTCCAGTAACAGACTGGTATCCTCATAGCTGACACCTGAATCAGACTTCATCACAACTGCAATCAGATTAATGCCATCTCTATCAGCAGCCGTCACCAAAGTTGACTGTGCCAGACGTGTATAGCCCGGCTTTCCTGCATAGACACCTTCACAAGAAAAATCACCAGAAACCATTCTGTGACCACTTGTCATCGAGCGAGTAGGTGCATATTCAGTTGCCGGAATCGTATATTCCTTTGCAGAAAGAATCTCACGCGCTGCCGGATTCTCGAGTGCAGCCTTCATAATAAACGCCATATCCTGAGCAGTTGTCAAATGATCATCTGCGTCAAGCCCGTGCGGATTTGCAAAATGTGTATTCTTCGCGCCAGCTTCCTCTGCCCGCTTATTCATAAGCTCAACAAAACTATCAATGTCGCCACTGACTGCCTCTGCCAAAATATTGGCACACTCATTTCCTGAGCACATCGTAAGACCATACAACAGATCTCGGATTGTAAATTGCTCGCCCGGCTTTGGCATCGGATGTAAGGTTGAGCTAAGAGGTGCAATCTCATTTAAAG
>CAUCWU010000218.1 GCA_958446555.1 uncultured Lachnospiraceae bacterium
GATCCACCGCCTAGATTATCACAACCACTGCAGAAATCACATGAACCTCCACATTGATTCAATCCCTGTGCCACAATCTGAATTCTTTCTTCTCTTGTCGTATCTTTGATTAATATGCTCTTCACTTCCATCATCTCTTACCTCCTGCGATTTTATTTTTATAAATTTTCCTTGCCACTCTTTGGAATAGGAATGTATCTTTCCAATTCCGAATACATTCTGTTATCCCAAATCAGCCATCTTTTAAAAGCTGTAAATGCCGAGCTATCTTTTAGTTCTCTTTTTAAAAGAAGTTCAATGTCCTCTTTTTCCTCGTCATCTTCCGCTTCCTGATACTCTCTTACATATTCTTTAAATTCCGAAAGTTCTTTTCTCAACTCCCTTCGTATAATTCTTGCTTCCATCTTCTTTTGAGGTGTTGTTCCATAATAAGCATCCTCAAGCAAAGCTATCGTATTACGTATCTTCTCATCCTTCTCAGCACATGCTACAAATTCTATTTTTTCATCTGAGCCAAAATAACCTTTCTTTCTAAATGCAATTAATTTTTCTACTGGCTCTTTTGTGCAGTCCAAAATAGGATTATATTTATCCGATTTTATATTATTACAGTGAGCACAACTTAAAAATAAATTTTTCCAATCATACTTAAGCTTTTCATCCCCACAATGTGGAATCAGATGTTCAATTTGATAGGAAGTTGCTTTTTTATTTTCACAAATATAGCACTTTCCGTAAAATGTTTCTCTCAATGCCTGATTAACACTTTCCATATTGTAAGAACTTTTTAATCGGCTAGCTTCCTGCAGATCTTTAATTGCACGTTGTGCCTTCGCGGTATCTCTTCTTTCAATTTTTATCATCTTGTCTTCTCCGCTCAATATCCTCAAACATTTCCTTTGCAGTTCCAGAAAGTTCTGAGGACATATTCTTCAATTTTATTTTAAGTTCTGCCCTTTCAGCGCGTTCCTCGTCACTTAATTCTTTCCTCAGGCAAAGTTCTTCATATCGTTCAAGACTTTTCTTCAAATTGTCTGAATATTCATCTACTTCAAAATACCCTTCTGCAAGATCATCTGAAGAAAATGCAGATAAATTATCCAATTCCATATGTCTTTCCAAATCATACGCTTTTGCATTTGAAATAGAATTCAAAATGTATGGCGAATGCGTTGTGACAATAAATTGAATATTGGGAAAAAATTCAGTTAAAAATGGCAGTATCTTTTTCTGCAATTCTATATGCAGATGAGTTTCCAGCTCATCGATCAAAACAATTCCCTGATAGCTATACTGACTAAGTGATTCCCCCTGCAACCAATTTCTATCCATTCGAAGAATCAAATCAGAAACAATATAAATAACCGACGAATATCCATCTGATAATTCATTAAACGAAAATGGTTCTCGATTATCCTGTCTGATTTTAAAATTATAGTTTTTATAATCATATTCCAAATGAATTGACTCTTCATCCAGCAGAATCTGCAATGCCTTTTCGAATCTGTCAAACCATTGTTGAATCATCTGAACCGTGCTATCTGCACCTTCATTTCTTGCATATGCTTGCTGTGTTTTTAAATGCACCATATATTTAAGCAGTACATTTCCTGCATCACCGTCTACTCTGTACGCATCTTGAAGTTCTATATTTTCCACTCCATTTGGTTTTATAAAGCTAGCTTTTCGCTCTGCTGAAAAATATGCTGTTATAAAATCACCTTTTTTATATGCTCGTTCTAGACCATCATATTCATTCAGTATAACCTGAACTCCATCGCTATATTTCTTGATTTGTTCTGACCATCGTTTACATTCTTTTTCTGCTTCAAACTTTTCATTTTCAGATATAGAAGATTCCAGCTTTTTTTTTGCACTTTCTTGCCATCTTGCATAATTCTCTACCAAATCTGTAAGTTGTTCATCATTGATTGCTTTTAAATATTTTTCAATGTTTACTAGCAACGATGTTTTCCCGAACCATTCTTTCCTGTCAACAGAAGATGTTGCCGCTGTGCTAAGTTTAACTTAATTTTTATATTAGATAAATGGTATAATTTATTTATAATTATCTCATTGATGAAATATTGTTTCATATTAATCTCCATTCTGCTGTTTTGTTAAAGTTTGCTGGCCTTGTTGACATGACCATTTCTTCACCTTTTCTTTTCAACTCGCAGACTCGCAAAGAGGCCATAGAATTTCCAGTTCAGCTATATCCGATTGAATATTTTTCAACTCACGGCCTCACGAAGAGGTCGACGCGGATTCAAAACAATTGGTCTTCCATCTACTTTGTTTCAACTCACGACCTCACAAGGAGGTCGACCGCGCTTCTGTACCTGATGATAATAGCCAAGTATGTTTCAACTCACGACCTCACAAGGAGATCGACGATAAGCCCCGAAGGGGCGGTGTAAGATGGATTACGTTTCAACTCACGACCTCACAAGGAGATCGACGAATGAAAGCACCACCCTGATACTCAACAACATTGTTTCAACTCACGACCTCACAAGGAGATCGACCTTATCGCCTTCAAATAATTCCACTCCATTTTTATCGTTTCAACTCACGACCTCACAAGGAGATCGACGGTTGTATAGGTGTATAAGGTTGTACAATGATATGTTTCAACTCACGACCTCACAAGGAGATCGACGATGATGAGAAACGCTTTCAACCGCCGCAGCGAAGTTTCAACTCACGACCTCACAAGGAGATCGACTCGGCTGTCGTTCCTGCTGTTACCTCGATTGTATGTTTCAACTCACGACCTCACAAGGAGATCGACCGCAATTCTATCTCAAAAAAGTTTTTATCAATAACTACTTTTTAGGATTATTGCACATATTATGTTTATTCTATATCAATTCAATTCTTTATTAATCCCTTTTATTGCAAACTTACCTCCTTTTTTCGGTGCGAATCTTCTAGAATCTTTCTGTCCACTTGCCTTTCGCACTATAAAATTAATGTATCTGTAACATCAAATCCTGGTTTTGCTCCTATATGTTCTACCCTGCTTTTGTATTTTTCACCAAGATAGTAAAATCTCAAGCTGTCTACTTCTTTATCTATAATATTTTCTAAAATATTTTTTACTTGTCTACATTTAGTTGCATCTAAATGACATTCAAATACTGAATTTTGCACTCGCTGTCCATAATTAACACATTCTTTTGCAACCTTTCGTAAACGTTTTCTTCCCTCTTCAGTCCGTGTATTTACATCATATGTAATTAAAACTAGCATTTGATTTCACCTACTTCCAGAAAAATGGTGGGTACTCATCCAAATCCCCTCGCAAATATCTTACCAATAGCATACTTTGTACATAAGGAGCCATTCCCCATTCGATTTTTTCGTCCAAAAATGGATGCTTACTCGTCTCCTGTTTTTTCGACTGCCAAGCCGATAAAAAAACTTTTCTACCGTCATCCGTCATAATTACTGCCTCATTTTCCTTTTTTAGAAAATGCTGCTCTTTCATGACTTTTTTATTAATCAGCGATAAAACAAATCGATCCACCATGACACTTCTGAATTCTTCCATAAGATCTAACGCTAATGACATACGTCCCGGTCTATCTGTATGGAAAAATCCTACATACGGATCCAATCCAACTGCTTCCAATGCAGATCCACACATTCCCGCCAGCAACGAATATCCAAAAGATAGCATAGCATTAACATTGTCCAATGGTGGCCTTTTATTTCTGCCATGGAAGAAAAAATTTTCTTTCTGTTGCAAAATTAATTCATCAAATACAGAAAAATATACAGAGGCAGCCTCACCTTCTAATCCTAGTAATTCATCTGCATTTTCGCAAGTTCTTATCTTTTTAGTACTTTCCGCTAAAAAGAATGATTTTTTCTTTATTGCTTCTGTATTCAAACGCATTGGGTAATCTCTTATTGCTCTTTCAAGTATCCATCTTGAATTATATACTTTGCCAAGAATAAAATTTTTTGCTATTTGAATGCTTTCTTTTTGACTATCACTGACTCGGTATTGTTTCTTTCTTAGCGTTACATTTCCTTTTACCTCCCCAGTAACTCTCGCTAAAAATCTTCCATTACCTGACATAAAAGAAAGATCTATATTTCTCTGAGCGCATACTCCCATAAGTGCCGGACTGGCTCCCGTATAACCAAATGTAACAATCGCCTGCAAATTATGTAATGGAACTCTTCCAATTTCTTTTTGATCTTCCAGAACAACAATATTCTCTCCATCTAGCGACAAATATTTATTTCCAGAAGTTACATATAATGTGTTTAAAAGTCGTTTCATTCATTTTCCTCATATGCTATTATTCTGTCAATATATCCAGAAACTGATTTTTTCTTATTTAAGACAGGAAGACAAATATCCTTTAAAGAACATGCATTACATTTTACACTTGTCTTTACTTTCGGCGTATAACGTTGTTCATAATATTTATGCATTTCTGCAAACATCTTTCGGACTTTTTCTCGTACTTCGTCTGTAAATATTACCTTTATACGATGTCTCACTTCTCCATAAAAAATATAACCATACTCTATTGTACAGCATAGCATTTCTTCCAAGCACATTGCCTGAGTTGCTACTTGAAGGATATCAGAATCATCTGTTTTAGGTTTTCCTCTTTTGTATTCGATTGGGATCGCCTTATAAAGCCCATCTTTTCCAGCTATATGGATTCCCTCTTTTACTTTATGGAACTCCACCACATCGCATTCGCCGCTCACTCCCATTTCACGGGAGTGAACCGGCATTGCTCTAACAATTAAAATATCCCTTCTTTTTTCCTTTACACTGGGATCATGTGCATTTTCATGGAGTATTTTCCCCTCAACAGTTCTGACATTTTCCTGCCACTGCAATTCTATATAAGCTAACGCCCACTGCCTTCTACAAAATGCAAAATGCTGAATTCCGGATAATTGAAGAAAGTCTTCTTCATTATACAAATTCCAATTCCTCCGG
>CAUCWU010000219.1 GCA_958446555.1 uncultured Lachnospiraceae bacterium
AGATCATGAATTTGACGATAGGTGGCGGAAAAAAATCAAAGATTCGAAGCGGCGATGTGGTTGGTGCAATCAGTAGCATCGACGGAGTGGACGGAAAGACCGATATTGGTGCGATTGATATTCGAGAGAGCATCACCTATGTTGAAATTTTAAATGGCAAAGGGGCATTGGTGCTTGAAGAACTTCCAAAGCGCACGATGAAAGGCAAATATAGAAAGGTTCATCAGACAAGAAATAAGTTTGGAGAAGGATTGGAGAAAGGATTGGTACGGTAGTCAAATGAGACATTCAATCGAAATGGAAAAGCTGACACTTGGCGTATGCTATTATCCAGAGCACTGGGACAAATCTTTATGGAGAGATGATTTACAGCGCATGAAGCAGTACGGTCTAGAGGTGATTCGTGTTGCTGAGTTTTCATGGGCTCTTATGGAACCAGAGGAAGGAAAATACGATTTTTCCTTCTGGGATGAGTTTTTGACACTGGCAACTGAGGAAGGAATGAAGGTTGTTTTCTGTACACCGACAGCGACCCCACCAGCATGGTTATCAGAAAAGTATCCGGAGACGTTAAATGCAGATGGAGATGGCAATTTGATGCAGCATGGCATGAGAGCCCAGCACAATTTGACTTCCCCGAAATATCTAGAATTTTGTGAGAAGATCACAAGACGCATGGCCGAGCATTTCAATCACTATGATTGCATTATTGGCTGGCAGCTTGACAATGAGGTAAACTGCGAGGCAAACGAGTATTATTCTGAGAGCGATCATGAGGCATTTCGTTCCTTTTTAAAGGAGCGTTTTGGCACACTCGACAATTTAAACGAAAAGATGGGCACAATCTTCTGGAGCCAGACCTACACAGATTGGAGTCAGGTGCATTTGGCAAGAAGAAGTACTGTGGGTACCGGCATTGCAAATCCGCATATGCAGCTTGAGCAGGTTCGTTTTATCTCTCACAGTGCCGTTCACTACTTGGCTCTTCAGGCAGCCATTATAAGGGAGACAGATAGTGAACGTTTTATCACAACAAACGGTATTTTTGGCAATCTCGATTATCAAAAGCTGATGGAATCTGGCGTTGATTTTATTATGTACGACAGCTATCCAAACTTTGCCTATGCGATGGATCGACCGGACGGTGGCAAGAGTGATTTAAAGGATCGCAATTCTTCCTTTAATTTGGCAAGAACCAGAGCAATCTCTCCACTGTTTGGTATCATGGAGCAGCAGGCAGGACCAGGCGGCTGGAATTTCCGCATTCATCAGGCAAGTCCAAAGCCAGGTCAGATGCGTCTTTGGACCATGCAGTCAGTTGCCCACGGCGCTGATTATGTTGGATATTTCCGTTGGAGAACCTGTTCATTTGGAACCGAGATTTATTGGCATGGATTAAACGATTACAGTAACCGCGAAAATCGTCGACTGAAAGAGCTTTCTCAGATCAAAAAAGAGTTCGAGGCAATCAGGGATACAGCAGGTCATCCATATGAGGCAACAGTTGGAATTTTGTGCGACTATGACAATGAGTGGGATGGACAAAAGGATGTATGGCACGGACCACTTCGTAACTTCAGCACAGACGGATGGTTCCGTTCGTTGCAGAAAAAGCATATCCCGTTTGATTTTGTGGATTTTAGAGAAGAGACAGATCCTAAGACTCTCGCTAAATATGAGCTTTTGGTTTACCCACATGCGGCAATTTTAACACCAGAAAGAGCAGCACTTTTGACACAGTTTGTAGAAAACGGTGGAAAGCTTGTCATGGGTTGTCGAACTGGTTATAAGGATATTTACGGACGCTGCCCAATGCAGCCAATGCCAGGCGATGTGGCAAATCTTTGCGGTGTCACTGTAGAAGATTTTACCTTCCTTGCACCGGGTGAGCCGATGGAATATGTAAATTGGAATGGAAGACATTTCCCAGCTCCTGTATTTAATGATGTCTTAGCGCCAGATTTTGGCGGTGTGGCAGAGGGTACTTTCGAAGGCAATTATTACAACGGAAAGCCAGCACTTGTAACCAAGAAAACTGGAAAAGGTCAGGCGATCTATTTTGGCGGTTGCTTTGCAGAAGAGACAGCAGATGCGTTCCTAGAAGAGCTTGGCATTCAGACACCGGCAAAGTGGTTGTCACTTCCAGAGGGCTGTGAGCTAGCAAAGAGAGGAGACTCTTACTTTGTATTAAATTATAAGGCAGCTAGCTGCAATGTGACAGTTTCTGAACCAGCAGTCGATTTGTTGACTGGAAAAGAAATTGGTGGCAGCTACGAGTTGGAGCCATATGGGGTGCTCGTATTGCAAAAAAAATAAAATAATCATATTTATATAATAGAAAACATGAGCGGAGAAAAGAGTCAATATGTTGATAGTAAAAAAATTCGGTGGCACCTCAGTCGCTGATAAAGATAGAATTTTTAATGTAGCAAAGCGCTGCATCCGCGATTACGAAGCGGGAAATGATGTAGTCGTTGTACTTTCTGCGATGGGAAAGTACACAGATGAATTGATTGCAAAGGCAAAGGACATCAATCCGAATCCACCGAAAAGAGAGATGGATATGCTCTTTACGATCGGAGAGCAGATGTCGGTATCATTAATGGCGATGGCGATGGATCAGCTTGGCGTCAGAGCAGTCTCATTAAATGCTTTTCAGGTGCCGATGAAAACGACAAGCGCCTACGGAAATGCAAGATTAAAAAAGATTGACACTGAGCGTATTCGCCGTGAATTGGATGATCGAAAGATCGTCATTGTCACTGGTTTTCAGGGTGTCAACAAATACGATGACTATACGACTCTTGGACGAGGTGGCTCTGACACGACGGCAGTTGCGCTTGCAGCTGTACTTCACGCAGATGCCTGTGAGATCTATACCGATGTAGATGGTGTCTATACAGCCGATCCGAGACTCGTGCCAAAGGCGAGAAAGCTAGATGAAATTTCCTATGATGAGATGCTTGATTTGGCTGCACTTGGTGCAGGTGTCTTGCACAGTAGAAGTGTAGAGCTTGCAAAAAAGTACGGTGTGCAGTTGGTTGTGCGCTCAAGCTTAAATGAGTCAGAAGGAACAATCGTGAAGGGAGTAGGAAAGAAAATGGAAAGAATGTTAATCAGTGGTGTGGCACTTGACAGAGAGGCAGACCGTATCTCTGTAATTGGAATCGCAGATGTGCCGGGAAGTGCATTTAAGCTGTTCCATACACTTGCAAAAAATAATATCAATGTCGATATCATCATTCAGTCAGTAGGTCGTGACGGAACAAAGGATATTTCCTTCACCGTTTCACACGATAATTTAAATGATGCTGTCAATTTATTAAATGACTGCAAGGATCAGCTTGGTTTTGATCATGTTGAGTACAACTGCGATGTTGTGAAACTGTCTGTAGTTGGATCTGGCATGATGTCTCATCCAGGTGTTGCAGCAAAGATGTTTGAGTGTCTGTACAATGAAAATATCAATATCAATATGATTGCAACCTCTGAGATTCGTATTACTGTTTTGATTCCAGAGAAGGATGCAATCCGTGCAATGAATGCAGTGCATGATGCATTTGGACTCGCTGAATAATAGAATGTAAGAGTTGTATTGCAGCAAAGCAATTCGTAATTACACAGAAAGGACAAAATGATGCAGGTGACAGATTTAATTCGTTATGTTGGAGTAAACGACCATCAGGTTGATTTATTTGAAGGACAGTACAAAGTTCCAAACGGCATGTCTTATAATTCTTATGTGATTCTCGATGAGAAGATTGCAGTTATGGATACGGTAGATGCCAATTTTGGAGAGGAATGGATGGCAAATGTAAAGGCTGTGTTGGACGGTCGTATGCCAGATTATCTGATTGTTCAGCATATGGAGCCAGATCACTCAGCCAATATCGGTCGTTTCATGGAAGCCTATCCGCAGGCAGTTGTTGTGGCAACAGCCAAGGCATTTACAATGATGAAGCAATTCTTTGGAACCGATTATGCAGACAGAAGAATCATAGCTGCAGAGAAGGGTGAGCTTTCACTTGGCTCACACACACTTCATTTTGTGATGGCGCCGATGGTTCACTGGCCGGAGGTCATGGTTACATATGAGAGCAGTGAGAAGGTACTGTTTTCAGCCGACGGCTTTGGAAAGTTTGGTGCACTTGACAGGAAAGAGCCGTGGGATGCTGAGGCGAGACGCTACTATATTGGTATCGTAGGAAAATATGGTGTCCAGGTGCAGGCATTATTAAAGAAGGCATCTACACTTGATATTGCGATAATTTGTCCACTGCATGGTCCTGTATTGACAAGCGATTTGGCTCATTATTTGAATTTGTATCAGCTTTGGTCTTCCTATACACCAGAAAAAGAGGCTGTTGTAATTGCCTATGCATCTGTCTATGGAAATACCAAAGAGGCAGCACGATTACTTGCGAATACTCTCAGAGAAAAGGGAAAAGAAGTGCATGTGTACGATTTGGCAAGATGTGATATGTCCGAGGCCGTTTCGGATGCATTTTGTTGCAGTCATCTGGTTTTGGGTTCCATCACCTACAATGCTGATATCTATCCATGCATGAAAACATTTATCAATCAGTTAATCGAGCATAATTATCAGAAGCGAACAGTTGGATTTATTGAAAATGGAAGCTGGGCACCGATGGCAGCAAAGGTGATGAAGCAGATGCTTGAAGGATGCAAAAATTTGACAATGGCAGAGCCGGCAGTGACTGTGCGCAGCGCAGTGAATGAGCAGGCAAAAGAGCAGATTCAAGAGCTTGCATTGGTTCTTTGAATGTGGTTACCCGGTAGGTTATGAAGTGGCTTCGACGATGGCTTTGTCGGCGACTCTGCACGCGGCGCCTTTTACGTATTCTTTACGGAAGTATATTTTGAAAGCCCGCTTTGCACGAGGAATCCGGCTGCGAAGCAGACGATTGCCTCAGTAAAGCACAGTCGTCTCAGCCACCTAGTCAAGTGAGT
>CAUCWU010000220.1 GCA_958446555.1 uncultured Lachnospiraceae bacterium
CGCTTTCATCTCGGTCATTGAATGGCCGAGGATTCCCGCGCCAGATTCCTAAAAATAGTCTCTCGGAATCTCTAAGCCTGTATTTACAGGACTTCTGAGATTCCATTTTTATTTTTTCTCCACCTTTTTTTCAAAAAGCCCTTGACATTTACCGAAAAAAAATCGCTTCAAGAAGCATTGCACTACTCCTTGAAACGATTTTTCATCTACTATTAAATTTTTCGCTTATTATTAGATTGCCTCAACTTTAAGCTTCCAACAACTTCTCTACTGATACCAGTCTCACACAAACTGTGAATACTCTAGAAGCCAACTTCAACTCATCAATTGTCGGGAATGTCGGTGCCAGACGAATATTACGGTCCTGCGGATCAATATGATATGGGAAGGTAGCACCTGCTCCTGTCAAGATAACGCCTGCTTCCTTCATCTTTGCTACGATTGCCTTTGCACAGCCCTCCATCGAATCAAAGCCGATGAAGTAACCGCCCTTTGGATTGGTCCACTCAGCAATGCCAAGTCCGCCAAGATCCTCTTCCATAATGGAGATCAGCGCCTCAAACTTCGGACGGATCAGCTCAGCATGCTTCTTCATATGCTCTTCCATGCCCTTATTGTCACCAAAGAAACGAACGTGACGAAGCTGATTTACCTTATCATGGCCGATGGTCTGAACTGCCATCTGCTTCTTAATGGAAGCGACATTTGCTGTAGATGCTGCCAAAGCTGCCATACCAGAACCTGGGAATACAACCTTAGAGGTAGAAACAAACTCATATACCAGATTCGGATTTCCTGCCTTCTCACACTCGTCAAGAATGTTCAAAATCTGTACAGGCTCTCCATTGTACAGATGATGAATGCAATATGCATTGTCCCAGAAAATACGGAAGTCCTCTGCTGCCGGCTTCAAGTTTGCAAAGCGAAGAACTGTCTCATCTGAGTATACATAGCCCTGTGGGTTTGTATACTTTGGAACACACCAGATACCCTTTACAAGCGGATCCTCAGAAACGAGCTTCTCAACCATATCCATATCTGGGCCGTCTGGTGTCATCGGAACATTGATCATCTCTATGCCAAAATGTTCAGTAATGCCAAAGTGACGATCATATCCAGGAACCGGACATAAAAATTTCACTCTGCCCTGAAGAGCCCATGGCTTTCCATCTAAAACGCCCTCAAACATACATCTTGCAACTGTGTCGTACATTACATTCAGACTGGAGTTGCCATATACAATCACCTGCTCCGGCTTTGCGCCTACCATACCAGCTAACAAACGCTTTGCCTCCGGAATTCCATCAAGAACACCATAATTACGACAATCTGTTCCGTCCTCACAGGTCAGGTTAGAATCGGACTTCAGCACGTCCATCATTCCCTTAGACAGATCAAGCTGTGCTGCCGACGGCTTACCTCTGGACATATTCAATGCCAAATTCTGTCCCTTGTAGTCCTGATACATTGCCTCAAGCTTCTCTCTCTCAGCCAACAGCTCTTCTCTGGTCATATCCTTATATGCTTTCATAATATGCAGCCTCCTCAGTCTATACCATTTGCTTCTCTTCATGTATCTCAATATTCTACACGGTACCATGCAAAATGATATTTGTATTGCGACAATGCCCGCATGTTTCCCTCCTATGCAGCGCTCGCATGTACTATTGTATTACACATTCGTTTTTTTTGCAATATGAATTATGATAAAAAACCAACGAATATTCAAAAGAATTTGATTCTTTTCCAATATATTTTTTTAAATTATTTCAAAAAGAGGCCAAAAATCCTATTTTTCTTTCGATCAGACTGCCATCACAAAAGGGGCCTTACGGCCCCTCTGACTAATCCTTACTCAACCGGTGTTGGTCTTGCCGGATCAAAAATATCTCTTGCGTCAAACAAATCTGACAAACGATTATGATAGCTACTATCTGTATAGCTCATAACAGCCTCCCACATACGGGTACCATCTAGATTTCGCCTTGCCTGGCGGAAATAATCCTTGTTTGCACCAATCTGAATCCAGTGTTCACTGGACGCATCAACATTACAATAGTAATTAAATCCTTTTTGCTTTAAATAGAGAAACTTTTCATTATCTGCCGCATATCCCTGCCAACCATCCAGATCTTCTCCAAATGCAAAGATAATGATATCAGTACTTCCGACAATCGGAACCACCTCTCGTTCCCACATATCGGTATCCCAGCAGACACGTCCATAGCTGCTGCTGCCAATATAAATATGACCCCACCTGTGACTGGCAATTGTCCAACCATGATCCTTTATCGCATTGGCGACTTCAGTTGCAGCTGCCTTATCTGCCTCAATATTTTCATTGTTATAGTACATACGCTGGCGCTCATCTGCATTTTCCTGATCGAAATAGTCGCAGTTCCAGTTGTACCAGTAATCAGAGGTGCGATAGCCAAACACGCCATTGTATCCGGTAACAGCAAGCGTTCCTCTAGCACCCCGATACGAGAAGTCTGGATGTGCTTCGATAAAATCTTCCAAAATTGGTAACACATCAAACGAACCTCGAATCACAGTCCCATCATCAAGTGTGTATTCGTTTACAACCTTTCCATTCTCATCAATTACAAAGCGATCGGCAAATCCCTGTCCCGTCATATATTCATAGTAGCAGACATCATCCTGCGATAATACAAACGGTGTTTTTCCTGCTGGAAGATAAATTGGCTTCATCTGCATCACCTGTGTTCCATCAGGCTGTGTCACCATCTCCGCAACATCATGCAATCCGACAAGCACATAACCATCGTCATACATTTTTTGAATGATCTTGACGAACTCATCAACCGTTGTCATTGCCTCATTATAAGCAATCACCTGCGCCTTGCTGCTGAGTGACACATCAAACGTTTTTGCTGGATCGACAATCAGCGTGTGAAAGAAAATATGCGTAATCGTATAATTGTCATTCCACTGGAACAGACGAGATTTTTGTAAATCATACTCTTCAAGTGCCTTTGTATAATCTGCATTACTCTCATAGCCATTTACTGCCTGAATCGTCTCAATCGCCTTGTCATAATCATACATGGCTGCATAACGATTCGCTGTATCAAGAACAGAGTCACCTGTATAGGTAAAGGTACTCTCAAAGATTGGTGGATTTTGGAAAGTCTCCGGGAGCGTCACACCATACTCTCTGACCTGTTTCAGTCCTGATGAAACACCCTCATCCATACCTGCCTCTGGATTTGTCTGTGCCTCTGCCTCAGACTCATTTTCTTTTTCGTACAGAGTAATCACCTGCTTTGGATAGGGACTTTTGTTCTTTTCAGCAATCGAAATGCCAAGAATAATTGCCAATACCGCAATCACACAAAAGCCACCTGCAAAAGCAGATTGTCGATTTAATTTAGGCTTTCTTTTCTGTTTTACCTGCTGTCTTGTTTTGTTTGTTTTTTTATGTATTTTCTTTTCTTCCATTGAACTCCTTTTCCTACCTTTTTGCTTGCGCTTATTCATCCGCTTATGTTATGATATTAAATGATACTGATACCTACGAATTGCTCCGTTGCGATGCAACTTTCGCAATTCTAAAAACATTCGGATTCGCTGATTTTCTTTGAAAATCGCTACATCCTCATGTTTTTGCGAGTCTCAAGGTCACAAGCTTCTCCATGCAAGCATGGTCAGCTTGTGACTTTTCGACTCTGGTATCATAGCATATTTTTCTTCATATTTGAAACACTATTTTCATTACGAAAGGAGATTTTATGATTTTTTCAAATTTACAGACAAGACGGCGTCTCTGCGTTGTTCTACTCCCAACACTTGTAATCGGCACTGCGATGCCAATCGCTGCAGAAACAACCTCTTCAAGCGACGCGTTCGATTATGCGGCCGAGACTTTATTTCAGGATATTATGGACTCCTCTCCAATTAATCTTCACTATTCCTTTTCTTTTCCAGAAGATTATGAGCCATCTGACAAACCGCCTCTTGGTGCCTTCAGCGAATCTTTTGATGAGACAGCCGAAATTTTAAACCGCGCAAAGGAAAATCTTTCCTCTGTAGATTACAATTCACTCTCATCCAAGCAAAAGCAGGTCTACCAGATGATTCAAAATTATATCTCGATCAATCTTGGCTACTGCGATCTGCCAGATTACACCAATACCTTAGGACCGATGGATGGCATTTTATCCAATTTAAATACAGTCGTCACAGAGTATTATCTGCTCTCTGAAAAAGACATCAACGACTACATTAACGTGTTGAAAGATATTCCACGTTTTCTCGAGGATGTGTTAAAAGAAATTGACTACCAAGAGAGCATCGGTTATGCGCCAAGCCTCTATGCCTATGAGCAAGCTTTGGAAAACAAGAATGCAATGACCACTCTGGAAAATCACCCGTATCTGGAGGCATTCGAATCTAATGTTACAGAAACAGATCTCTCAGATGATGCGATTGCCGACTACACTGAACAGGTAAAAACTGTGTTAACCGACGAGGTTCTTCCAGCTTTTTCTTCCTTCTACCAGACTCTTGAAGAAAAGCAATCCTCTGCCACTGAAAGCAAAGGTCTCTCTAGCTACGATCAAGGCAAGGAATACTATGAGCTTTTGGTAAAGGACAATACCGGAACCGACATGACGCCACTTGAGTTAAAGGACTATCTGACTGATAAGCTAAACGCAGGATTAATGGAATTGTCCCAAGCTTACTCTCACAATCCAAATCTATTAAATGATCTAGATTCATTAACAGCACCTGAAACTGATGCCGATTCAGTATTGCAAACATTAAAAGAAAAGGTAGCCGAGTGTATGCCGGATATCGGTGATACCACATATACACTCAGCTACCTTCCAGAGGCGCTTCAAATTCCAAACAATTTGTCTTACTACTTAAGTAGCCCAATTGACAATACAGCCCGCAATATCATCCGTATCAATCCAAGTACGGTTGGCGACGACTCGATGACACT
>CAUCWU010000221.1 GCA_958446555.1 uncultured Lachnospiraceae bacterium
TTTGTTAACTCTATTGTATCTAACAACCTTCTCACCGTATATATCGAATACTTTTGATAATTTTACATTTTATGGATTTTCTCAAAACAGATAAGATGAGTATGAAAAATAGAATATGCGAAATTTTCTTAAGTTTTTTATATTTCAATCTAAAAATAAGACTGTTATACTCAACTCAAGCAAGAATTGAAATGATGAAAATTCAAACGGTGAAAGGCAGGTATTGATATGAAAGAAATCGAGCTTTTACTAAAAAAGAAAAACGAAACAAAGCTTCCA
The DNA here is from genome assembly GCA_958446555.1 of uncultured Lachnospiraceae bacterium. Lineage (GTDB taxonomy): Bacteria > Bacillota > Clostridia > Lachnospirales > Lachnospiraceae > Anthropogastromicrobium. The sequence goes on from CAUCWU010000221.1 coordinate 280, forward strand.
ACTCAGTTTGGCATTTTTTTTGAAGATTTGAATCATGCAGCAGATGGCGGTTTGTATGGTGAACTCGTTCGAAATCGCTCTTTCGAATTCGATTCAGAAGATAATAAAACCTATCATTCCTTAACAGCATGGAAGGTTGTGGAACGAGGCGACAGTATGATAACCGTACATACAGAACAGGTCAATCCACTGAATTCTTCCAATCCTCATTATCTGGTAATTGAAGGCACTAAAATTGATAAAAGCAGTGGCATTCAAAATGAAGGATATAATTCGGGAATTCCAATTCAAAAGGGAAAAACTTATTATTTTTCCTGTTTTGCAAGAGCAGATCATCCAAGCAATCACAAGTTGCTTGTCCAGCTAGAAGACAAGACTGGAACTCATTGCTACGGATCGGCCAAATTTGGTCCTCTAACTACAAAATGGACCAAATACACCTGTTGCCTAAAAGCTTCTGAAACCGATTATAGTGGAAGACTCTCAGTCCTACTTCAATTTCCAGATACGGTAACACTGGATATGATTTCTCTGTTTCCAGCTGATACCTTTCAAGGCAGAGAAAATGGTCTTCGAAAGGATCTAGCCGAAATGCTTGCCAGTATGACACCTCGCTTTGTTCGCTTTCCAGGTGGCTGTATTACGCATGTAGGATCATTAAATTCTGAGGATCGCTCTAGCCTATATCGCTGGAAAAATACGATTCATCCAGTTGAAGAAAGACCGTCCAAGCGAAACAATATCTGGAACTATAATCAAACACTTGGACTTGGCTTTTACGAATTATTTTTATTATGCGAAGATCTTCACGCTGAATCATTCCCCGTTATCTCAGCCGGATACGATCCCCATTTTCTTCGAAAAGCCTCAAAAGAAAAAATGCAAGAATGGATTGATGAGGCACTTGATCTGATCGAGTTTGCAAATGGAACTGTTGAAACCAAATGGGGAAAACTACGCGCCCAAATGGGCCATCCAGAAAGCTTTCATTTAAAATATCTGACAATTGGCAACGAAGAGGTTGGTGATGGTTATTTTGAAAATTTTGAACTTATTTACAATGCTGTTCGAAAGACTCATCCGGAAATTAAGTTGATCAATTCTGCAATTTGTGGAAGTTGGAATGGAAAATTTGAAACTGGACTTGACCAAGCAATTCGAGTCGGTGCAGATTACACTGATATTCATAATTACAGTCAGCCTGAATGGTTTTTGGCAAACAAAGAAGTTTATCAACATTGTCCTAACTCTACCAAATTTTATTTGGGCGAATACTCGACTTGTGGTGAGACCTGGCACAATGCGCTGTTTGAAGCAGCCTTTCTGGCCGATACCGAAAAAGCTGGCAGCGTCGCCTTCGCTTGCTATGCCCCTCTTTTTAATAATGTCGATTATTGCAATTGGAAACCAGACTTGATTCATTTTAACAATCACCAAGTATATGGAACACCAAGCTATTATGTCCAAAAGCTTTTTATGAATCACTCTTATACTGAGTTGATTGATACGGAAGCATCTTTTTCACAAAAAGAGGAAAAGCTGCAACATTTGACTGGAAACATCTCTTTTGAATCAAAAGGGGCCGACATCGAGATTCGACACTTCTATGTAAGTAATAAAGAAACTGGTTTCTCTACCACACCGATAAATTTTCAGCTGCAAGAAGACAACAAAAGCTATGACTGTGAGGGTTGCACTTCTGATCGCTATGAAATTCATTTTCTTTTCAAGAAAAAAACGGGCGGTGGCTATCTGGCAAGTCGAGGCAAATGTGCATTATCTGTCTTTTTTGCTAAAGATGATGAACACGGGCATATCGAATGGAATATTGACGGCTGGCAGCGTTTGACCTCTCTATCTGGGCGATTGGGACGTAGCAACATGCAATGCCCTATCACAATTGAACTGGATAAAGAATATGAAGCATGCATTGTAGTGGACGGTGGTCGAGCACAAGCCTATATTGATGGTATCTTATGCAATGAAATTGTTTGCAGAGAACTCACTATTCAGGATCTTTACTATTCTGCCGGAATTGCAGATAATGACCTCATTGTAAAATTAGTCAACTTAAAGCAAGAAGAAAGAGAAATTTCTATTTGTCTTGATGAGCATCTTCTAGAACGATATAAAAAGCAGTTTCAAGTTTCTATTTTTTCTATGACAGGATATGAGGATAGTGAAGAAAACAGCCTAGATGTCCCTAAAAATGTAGTTCCTAAATTAGATACAGATCTCATGCTTGGAAATACCTACAAATATAAATTGGATGGAAATAGCTTTGTCGTACTGCGCCTTCACCAACTGGAAGAGCAATCATTTTCACAAAATATACAGGGAGGTTCTATCGCATGACTCAAAAAATCACAGTCGATACCCAGCACACACTTGCTTCAATGGATCATTTTTACGGTGTCTTTTTCGAAGACATTAGCAATGCCGGAGACGGTGGACTCTATGCGGAGCTGATACGAAACCGCTCATTTGAATTTTGTCCGATGGATGGACCAAAATGCAACGCTTTGACAGCATGGGAGCCTGTTACCGAAAATGGGGCACGAATGAGCTGGTATGTTTCTGATAAAAATTCTGTATCCAACAAAAATCCACATCATCTAGTTTTGTTTTTTGAAGGGAAATCGGGAAGAGCTGGCATTCGCAATCTAGGCTTTTATACGGGAATTCCGATAAAAAAAGGGGATGACTATCAGATAAGCTTTTACGCCAAGGTTCCATCTGAACTTTCTATATTTGTCTGCATAGAAAATGCACAAGGCAGTTCCTACTATGAAAGCAATCTTTTAATTTCATCATCTGAATGGACAAAATATGAAGTCTGCTTTCAAGCGCCTGTTACCGATTCTAGCTGTCGTCTTGTTATTGGTTCCAGAAACAAAGGTAAGCTTCACCTAGATTTTGTTTCCATGTTTCCTAAAAACACCTATCACAACCGCAAAAACGGACTAAGAAATGATCTTGCCAGTATGATTGCTGACTTAAAACCTCGTTTTGTCCGGTTTCCAGGTGGCTGTGCCATCCACGTAGGAACACTGAATGAAAACGATAAAAATTCTATGTACCGCTGGAAAAATACATTGGGCCCTGTTGAACAGCGCGCTTCTAAATCCATTCATTGGCGTGGCAATCAAACCTTTGGACTTGGCTATATGGAATTTTTCTTATTTTGCGAAGATATTGGTGCAGAGCCTATTCCTGTTTTGCCTGCCGGTTATAATCCTCACACCAAGGAAGCTGCTCCCTTAGAGGAACTGCAACCTTGGATTGATGATGCTCTGGATTTGATCGAATTTGCAAATGGAGATCCTGATCATGGGTGGGGAAAAGTCCGAGCAGAGCTTGGACATCCAAAGCCTTTTGAACTACACTATTTATCTATCGGAAACGAAGAAGAAGGGGAAGGCTTTTGGGAACGCTATGATCGGTTCCACAAGGAAATTCGTTCCCGCTATCCCCAAATAAAGCTAATCAATACTGCTAGCTTTTCACCTGACGGAGAGGAATATGAAAGAGGCTGGGCAAATGCGCGAAAAAATCACTCTGATTTGGTTGATGAACACTATTATATGACACCAGAATGGCTTCTACAAAATTGTCATCGGTATGATACATTTGATCGAAACGGCCCACATGTATTTTTAGGCGAATATTCTTCTGCTGGCAATACTTGGTTTCACGCACTGGCTGAGGCTGCTTACATGATTCATTTAGAGCAAAATGCTGACATTGTAGAAATGGCTTGCTATGCACCTCTTCTTTGCAATGTATTCAATAATCAGTGGTCCGCTAATTTAATCTATTTTAATCAAACTACTGCATATGGTACTGCTAACTACTATGTTCAAAAACTTTTTATGAATCACTGTGGCACAAAACTCTTAAAAACTACAATCCAAGATGAACCTGACTCAGAAAATCTTCATGTCAGCTCATCACTAGATGAACAGGATCACAGTATTATTTTAAAATTAGTCAATAGTGGTTCAGACAGTATTTGTTGTGATTATCATCTAGAATCTTTCAACATAGAGGACAATGCAATCTGCAATGGAACATTATACGAAATGTCAGGATTTGATTTGACTGCACAAAATGATCTAGAGTCTCCCCTAGCGGTAAGCCCAACAAGCCGTCCTTTTTCATTTACAGGCAGTTCTTTTTCCTATACCATTCAAGCATTTAGCATTGTAATCATTCGAATTCATCAGTAAAGGAGTAAATTTATGGCATACTTATTTGTATTTTTTACAGAAGAAGACAAAAAGGATGGTGAGCAAATTTATTTTGCCGTCAGCAAAGACGGTCTTCACTGGACAGATTTAAAAAACGATGGCCCAATCTTAAAATCAACTGTCGGAGATCAGGGTGTACGAGATCCTTTTATTTTATACAATCCGATTAACGATAAATTTTTTATCATTGCGACCGACTTGCGAATCGCAAACGGAAAAGGCTGGAAACACGCCAACATCAACGGAAATAAATCCATTATCGTTTGGGAAAGTCCAAATCTCTATGAATGGAACAATGCAGAGCGAATTGAGCTTGTCGAGATGGAGGCGATTTATGCCGGATGCGTATGGGCTCCTGAGGCAACCTTTGACGAAGATAACAAAAAGTTTGTAATGTACTGGGCCTCTTTGATAGACGGAAAACAA
>CAUCWU010000222.1 GCA_958446555.1 uncultured Lachnospiraceae bacterium
CTTGTATAACGGTCTGTTGCCATAATAAAACCAACCTTTCTTTATTTCTGGTACTCTCCGCGAATATCTTCTGTCGGAGGATCAAGTGGATAGTTGCCATTGAAGCAGCCAGTACAGATGCTAAGTCCCTTGGACATCTCAATCAGGCACTCCTCGTCTAGATAAGCGAGGGAATCGGCTCCGATGATCTTACAGATCTCATCGACACTTCTGTTGTGTGCGATTAACTGATCCTCAGACGGGATATCGGTTCCAAAATAGCACGGATGCTTAAATGGCGGTGAGGAAATCCTTACATGAACTTCCTTTGCACCGGCCTCTCGAAGCATGCCGACAATTCGATCACTCGTGGTTCCGCGCACAATTGAGTCATCAATCATGATGACACGCTTGCCCTTTACGGCTTCGGTCAACACATTTAATTTGATGCGCACACTGGATTCGCGGCTGCTTTGCTTTGGCTTAATGAAGGTTCGTCCTACATAGCTGTTCTTTACAAATGCCATACCATATGGAATGCCGCTCTCCATTGCGTAGCCCATCGCTGCGACATTTCCGGACTCCGGAACGCCGACAACGAGATCAGCTTCAACTGGATGATGCTTTGCTAGGGAGCGCCCTGCAATCAAGCGACTCTCATAGACGCTGACGCCATCGATATAGGCATCTGGTCTGGCAAAGTAAATATATTCAAAAATACATCTTGCATGCTTTTCCTTTGGAATACACATGCTTCTATCTGATTCAATTCCTTTTTGTGTGATGGTGACGATCTCGCCCGGCTCTACGTCACGGACAAATTCGGCACCAATGGTGTCAAGTGCACAGGTCTCAGATGCTAAAATATAGGCATTTCCACGCTTTCCGATACAAAGCGGTCTGAAGCCGAACGGATCTCTTGCACCGATGAGCTTTCTTGGACTCATGATCACAAGCGAATACGCACCCTTGATCTTTTTCATTGCCTCTGCGACAGCTGCCTGTACAGTAGGCTGCTCAACTCTTGCTCTTGCAATCATATAGGCGATAACCTCAGAGTCGATTGTCGTCTGGAAAATCGCACCAGTTCTTGCAAGCTCTTGGCGCAGCTGCGGCGTATTGATTAGGTTGCCGTTGTGTGCCATGCTGAGTGTTCCTTTGATGTAGTTTAATACTAACGGCTGTGCATTCTCTCTCGTGGAGCTACCTGCCGTCGAGTATCTTGTGTGGCCTACGCCGATGTTTCCTTTCATTGACTCTAAGTCTTCCGGGGTAAACACCTCGTTGCACAGTCCCATTCCTTTGTGGCTCAGTACAAGGCCCTTGGGGCCGTTTGTATCGCTGACTGCAATACCACAGCTTTCCTGACCTCTGTGCTGCAGAGCAAAAAGACCATAATAAATAGTCGACGCAACGTCATTGCCATCCATGTCATAAATGCCGAAAACACCGCATTCTTCATGAAGATGGTCATCTACTTCGTATTGCTGATGTATCATTTGTCTTTTCCTTCCTGTTGTTGTGACATTCTCACACAGACAAAGCACAGCGCGGGATTCCGTGTGTGCTTCGCCAGCCTAGGTTTCTTAGTGCCGCGACTTTTCCGAAACCAAAATCTGGTCAGAAAAACCTTTAAGTGACAAAAATGCCTTACGGACACCAACTATAATTATATATGACCGACTTAGGAAAATCAAGATAAAATTAGATGAAAATCTTATTGAGTTCACGGGCTATTTATGTTACGAAAGCCCTCTCGGACAAGATGATTTCGTCGGCGAGCCAAAATCGCTTCGCCTTACGGCTCCGCTACACGGCATCGCCTCGTGAAACACTTGCTCCTCGGGACTTTGCCTAATTTACGAGCCCGTGAACGACACACTCTATTAGTAGCCAAAGGATCCCTCTAGAGATTCATCATTCTCGATCCAATCTGTCACCTTCACAACACGGTAATGATCTTTGTCGTCGCGCACGTAGACAGTCTCGATTCCGGCGTTTATGATCATTCGCTTGCACATGGAGCAGCTGTTGGAGTTGCTTACATATTCACCGGTGGAGGCTTCGATGCCAGTCAGATACAGGGAGCTTCCGATCATCTGGTCTCGGGATGCACTGATGATTGCGTTTGCCTCGGCGTGAACACTTCTACACAGCTCATAGCGCTCTCCTCTCGGAATCTTTAACTGTTGGCGAATGCAGTAGCCTAAATCGGTACAATTTTTACGGCCTCTCGGAGAGCCGACATAGCCTGTCGATACCACCTCATCGTTTTTTACAATAACGGCTCCATAGCGGCGTCTCAGACACGTTCCCCTCTGGGAAACAATCTCTGCCAAATCCAGATAGTAGTTGATTTTATCACGTCTCATGCAGTTGTCCTTCTTTCTTACTTAATTGGTTCGTAAGAGTATCATACACGAAAAAGAAACCGCCTGTCAACTCTGACAGACGGTTTCTAGATGCATTTATTATTCGCTTATAACGGGCTTTCAAAATAACCTTCCGTTGAAGTAGTGTAGAAGGCGCCGCGTGCAAAGTCGCCGACGAAGCCATCGTTCGAAGCCCTCATAGAACTTCCGGGTTACATTTAAACCAGACGACGATATCCAATCGGCTGCTTATTGTAGAATACGTTATCTACTACGATTCCTCTCTCTGCACTTGCTGCATGAACCATCATGCCGCCACCAATGTAGATTCCTACATGGCCGCTGAAGCAGATCAGATCACCTGGCTGTAACTGCTCATAGGAGACAGCCTGTCCATAGTTGATCTGTGCACCTGAGTAATGTGGAAGAGAAATACCAAATGCTGCATAAACATTCATGGTAAATCCAGAACAGTCTACACCACCACCTGGAGTTAAGTTGGTTCCACCCCATACATAGTTACACTGTCCTACCCACTGCATTGCGTAGTCTACGATAGACTGACCATTTCCGCTTGGTGCCGGAGCTGGTGCTGGAATCTCAGCCGGAGTCTGTGCTGGGGTTTCAACCGGTGCCGGAGTCTCAGCCGGCGCTGGTGCTGGAGTCTCAGCTGGGGCTGGGGTCTCAGCCGGAGCCGGGGCTGGAGTTTCTGCCGGTGTTGGAACAGTCGGTTCTGCACTTGGCTCAGTTGGCTGTACCGGAGCCGGGTTTGCATATACTTCAAGGTTGGAGCTATAGTCACCGTAATACATGGTTACGGTATTGTAGCCCTCCTGCTTTAATGTCATACCTACCTGCGGAGAATACCATCCGTCGTAAATATCCTTTACAGTGCCATCGCTGTAGCTTACTCTTACAAATAGCTCTGCTGTATAGATGACATCGCCTACATATTTAATGCCACCCTGGTAGCAAGCCTCAATGCCGGTAACAGATGCTGCAGTTGGAACTTCAACACTGATGGTCTCATCGGAAGCTGCACTAGATGCTGCAGAAGACTCTGCTGCACTGTTTTCTGTATTACCTGCTGCATTTCCCTCGGTAGAAGCCTCTACAGATGGCTGCGCCTGGGACTGCTGTGTGGACTCTGTTGCTGCCTCGCTTGCTGCTACAGACTCTGCAACCTGAGTGAAGTAACCAGAATCCTCTGCTAACTTGTAAGCTGCATCTGCAAGTGCAAGTGCACTCTCCTGCTCCTGCTTGGAGGTAGCTGCAAGATCTACAAGTCCTGAATCAGATGCGAAATCACTATAGTATCCAAGAAGCTCTGCTGCATAAACGATTGCTGCATAAGCACGATAATAGCCTTCGCCAGTTCCCTCTGCCATTGCCTGCTCGTATACGTTTCTGGAGTAGTTGATATCGATCATGAAGTTATCTAACTCCTGAGATACGAACTCATCGTCAACCTTCTGAGCCTGTGCAAACTGGGTCTTAATGGTGATGCCAGACTTGGAAACGTATCCAACCTCATCATTTGCAATATGTATCTTTACGAAATCACCCTGATCCTCGATGATTGCGTACTCTTCATCCTTATATACGGTTCCTACAACCTTTGCATTCTCAGATGCACTATCGCGAACATTTAACTGATCGACAGTGACAACTGCGTAACGGTTCTGGATGTTATCCTCGGCAGTCTTTGCTGCAGAACCTACCAATACGTAAGAAGCACTTACATAACCTTCCACATCGCCGCATGTGATGTGATACCAGCTGCCCTCGCTGTTGTTTACGGAATCTAAAATCACAACCTGGCAGTTGCTGAACAGTCTACCGACGGTTACGCTACCTGTAGATGGCTGCTCACGCACGTTTAAATAACCTGCTGCGCTTACCAAACCTACATTAGAAGCATCTGAAGTGACAGCAACAGTAGCGGCCATAACGGTCTTCGGCTCTTCCGTCTCGGTCTCACTCTCAGTCTCAGCCTCTGATGATGCCTGAGCAAGTGGAACCAGATAATCCAGAATTGCCTCGTCCGGAGTTTCCTCTCCTGCGTAGTAGTTATTCAATGTAACAGCCATGCCTGCGATTGCGCCCTCACCTTCAAGCTCTCCTGCAGATGCCGGTACGAAACACATACCAGACAGCATTGACGCTGCTAAGATTGACGTAACAAATCTGTTTCCTTTGATCTTCATATATACCAAGCCTTTCTTGTTTTCTTACTTATCTCTCTTGTTTGCGAGCGAGTAAGCTTGCACTCCCTCGCCTATACTATGTACTGTGTAATTCTCTATAACAGTTCACTCGCGCCATTCGTAAAACCACCCTACGGGCTCTCGAATTTATTACAAAATTATTACACTTCGAGGGGCATTATAACAAATTTATTACAGTGTGTCAAGCAAATTCCTCTTTACCATCGCAAAAGCGGTCGCAAATTTCGCTTTTTTTCTCTTAAAAAGCCCCCAAAAAGCGGGAAAACAACCGTTTCTGGCTGTTTCCCCGCCCTCACTTCTTTGTGCGATTACTCTTACTTTTTTACGCTGATTAAGCCTGTGTACTTGCTTCCTCGGTTGTGCTTTCGCTCTC